>DASQCE010000441.1:0-25503 GCA_035634855.1 Mycobacterium sp. | reverse complement strand
GTTGTTCGCCCTCGTGCCCGACCTGCACGCCGACGTGCACCGCGTCGGGCATGGCAAACAAGAGGTGTTCATTGAATTCACTTTGAGCGGAACCTATGGCGGCAAGCCGATCGCCTGGGACGCGGTCGACCGCTTCACGTTTACCAATGGCCTGATCGCCGAGCGGGTTTCGTACTTCGACTCCGCACCGCTGATTGGCAAGCTGGTCGGCCGTCCGGCCGGGTGGGACCGGCTGGTTCGCATCGGCTCGCAGCTGTTCAAGCGCTGATCAGGCAATCTGCACCGACGACAGGGCCGTGCGCACCCGTGCAGGCAGCGAGCCTCCATGGAGCAGCCAGTCGTCGAGTGCGAGCCGTATCGACGCCATCGCGAGCGCGCCGATTAACCGTGGTCGCGGATCCTCCGGACCCGGGTCGCCGAGTCGAGGTGCCGCCAGATCCGCGATGGCGGCCTCGTAGCGGAGGTAGATCTGCAGCGTCCACGCGCTCAGCACCGGCGATGACCGCGTCAACGTCGCAAGCTCGCGAACCTGACCGCTGATCGCGTCGAAGCCGTCGCCAAGAGCGTCGAACGCCGCGACGACGGCCTCACCGGCCGACAGGTGTGCCGGCTGGCGGGCGACCGCGGCCGTGATCAAGTCGAGCCAGTGCGTCGTCAGGCCCTCGGCGACGGCGTCTTCCTTGGAGCTGAAGTACCGGAAGAAGGTTGCGCGCCCAATCTCCGCGGCGTGCGCGATCTGCTCGACGGTCGCGCCTGCCAGGCCATTCTCGGCGACAGACTGCGCCGCCGCCGAGGCGATGCGGGCGCGGGTGGCTTTCTGCTTGCGCACCGTCAGGCTTTCGCGCGAATTCTGCCGTGAGACGACGTCCATGATGAGACTATGTCTCACCATGGACGAGATTGGCAACGGCTGGGCGCCGAAGACGCTCGAAGCCTGGCGATTCGTGCAGCAGGTACTGGCCGACGTGACCCAGACGGTGATCGACGACGCGATGGACGAACGCGAGCTGCTGGAGGGCCTGCGCGTCATCGCCAAGGTGACCGGCCTGTGTACCGAGCTGGCCGTCGAGGCCGACGGGGAGCGCCCGCGCTTCTTCGACATGTGCTCGGACGCCCGGATGATCGGCGGACCCAATCCCGACGGCAGATACCTGCTGGCGATGATCCGCGGCGATCGCACCTACCGGGTGACCGGAACCCGCGGCAGTACCGCCTATCTCGGATTCCAGGTGCTCGCAGGCACGGGCCTGACCCCGCGACGGATGGCCGGCTACCTCAGCGACACCGACCTCAAGCTGAGCTCCGGGGCGTTCGCACTCGTGCTCTCGGCGGCCGAGCCGCCCGCCCACATCCTCGCTGCGGCGCAGTGGATTCCCATCCCGGCCGATGCGTCATCGATCGTGGTGCGCGAGTACATCGGCGATGCAGATACCGAAGATCCCGCGACCATGGACATCGAATGCGTTGACGCCGAGCCATTGCAGCCGATAACGGACGCTGAGGCCGCCGAACAGTTCACCGCGATGGCGTGGACGATCGTCAAGCTGGCCACGCTCCACCGCACCGTCAAGCCCGAGCTGCTGACCCGGCCCAACGCGCTGCTGACCGCGGAGGCGGCCGAACTGGGCAGCGCCGACACCACCCCCGACAACCTGTACATGATCGGGACGTTCGCACTGGAGCCCGACGAATCGTTGGTGCTGGAGTTCAGCCCGCCCGATACGCGGTACTGGAGCATAACCCTGGAAAGCATCTGGCATGAATGCATCGAGCCCCGGCATCGGCACAGCTCCGTAACCAACAAGGGATGTCGCCCGGACGCCGACGGCGTTGCCCGAATCGCTATCGGCACCAAGGACTTCGGGCACGGCCACTGGCTGGACACCGGCGGTCGGTGCCGCGGCTTCGTCGTGCTGCGCTGGCTCGACAACCCCGAAGCGCCCGCCGTGCGCACCACGGTCTGTCGCGGCGAGGTGACGTCGTGACAGCCGAGCGCTTTCAACCGGACCGGCTCGTCCAGCAGGCGTGCGAGCTGGCAGGCAGCGATGACTTCGGCAACGACGACACCTGGCGTGATGGGCTCGCACGGCTGTGCGAGGGCCTGGTCGCCGAGGCCCGGCTCAACGATCTCGGCATCGAGATCGCGGCGCTGGACATCGTCCGCCCGCTGACAAGCCGATTGCAGATCATCAAGTGGCGCAAGGAGAATCCCGACGTGGCGGCTCGACCCGTCACTCGGCCGATCTTCATCGTGGGCCAGCCCCGCACCGGGACCACGATCCTGTTCGACCTGCTCGCCCAGGATCCCGCGCTTCGGCCACCGCTGACGTGGGAGGTCGACAATCCCTTCCCGTTGCCGTGGCCCGAGACCTACGACACCGACCCGCGGATCGCCGAAACCCAGGCGATCCTCGAGATGTCCGAGCAGATCGTCCCCGGCTTGATGGCGTTTCATCCGATGGGGGCGTTGGTCGGCCAGGAGTGTGTCCGCATCACCGCGGGCCAGTTCTGCAGCATGATCTTCTCGGTGCAGTACCGGCTGCCCAGCTATTACCGGTGGCTGCTGTACGTGGCCGACCATCATCCGGCCTACGGTTATCACCGAATGTTTCTGCAGCACTTGCAGTCTGGGGTTGCCGGACAGTGGCTGCTGAAGTCGCCTGCGCACCTGTGGCAGCTGGACGCGCTGGTGGCCGAGTACCCCGACGCGCTGATCGTGCAGACGCACCGGGATCCGCTCAACGTCATCTCCTCGATCAGCGCGCTGACCCACCATCTGCGCCACCTGGCATCCGACGAAAGCTCGATCACCGAGTGCGCTGCGCAGTCCTGCGAAGAGATCGTCGTCGGACTCGAGCGGGGCATGAAGCTACGCGACTCGCTGGGCGGACAGCGGGTGGTCGACGTGCAGTTCGCCGACTTCATCCGTGACCCGTTCGCGACTATCCGGGCGCTGTACGCCGAACTCGGCCGCGAACTCGAGCCCTTGGCCGAGCAGAACATGCGCGCGTTCTTGGCGGCCCATCCGGGTGACGGCGGTGGCAGCCGATACTGCTGGGCGGACACCGGTCTCAATGCGGGGCTGGTGCGCGAGCAGGTCGGCGCGTACCAGCAGCGCTACGGCGTGCCCGACGAGCCGCTCAAGTAGCGCGGCCGAGCCGCCAGGAGCGGCGTGGGCCGCGGATGTCGACCGACCCGCACACCACTTTGCCGGTGAGGATGACATGCGGCCTGCCCTCGGCGACTGCGTCCTTGCGATGGTCGTGCGCGCTGCCGACGTTGACTTCCACGTCATCGATCGAGGCGCTCGCCCCGTCGGGAAGTCGCAGATCCAGGCCGCCGAACTTGATGTCCAGCTCGATGACCACGATCGGTCCTGCGAAGCGGGCCCTGGTGAGATCGAGGTCCACCGAACCCATCCGCCGGTGCAGGGCCAGCCGCGTCGGCACGATCCACTCCCCCTGGCGCTTGAGTGAGCCGAGCACCCCGCGCAGTTCCACCCGATCGGTGGCCGACGTCACGATCGCGCCAGGCCCGGGCAGATCGAAGACGAGCGCGTCGAGGTCGGAGTGCATTCGCGCCTGCGACACCAGCGCCGAGCGCTCCTCGAACTCGTCGATATCGATCAGCCCCAGCGCGACCGCGTTGTGCAGTCGCCGCAGCGTTCCGTTGCGGTCGGCGTCCGAGACGCGCATCGCGTATTCGTGGTTGATGTCCGCCATAGCCCTCTGCGGACAGGTTACTCAGGCCAGGTAGTCGGGCGGTAGCTGATCGAACATGCCCTTGAGCATCCGCACCGCGTACTCCGAGCTGCCGCCCCCGACGATCAGCGCCGCGAACGCCATGTCGCCGCGGTAGCCGGCGAACCACGCATGCGATCCGCCGTTGAATTCGGCCTCACCGGTCTTGCCGCGCACGTCACCCGAGCCGCCAAGATCCTTGGCGGTGCCGTTGGTGACAACCAACTGCATCATCGGCCGAAGCCCGTCGAGCATCTTCGGGGTGATAGGCGTGCGGTCGCCGGTGACGATCGCCGGACGGCCCTCGATCAGTTGCGGCACAGGCGTTTTCCCGGCCGCAACGGTCGCGGCCGCCATCGCCATCCCGAAGGGGCTCACCAGCACCTTGCCCTGCCCGAAGCCATCCTCGGTGCGCTCGGCCAGGTTTACGGTGGGCGGCACGGAGCCGGACACCGTGTTGATCCCCTCGATCTGGTAGTCGGGCCCGATGCCGTACTGCGCTGCGGCCATCGTCAGGCTGCGCGGCGCCATCCTGCTGGCGAGTTCCGCGAAGGTGGTGTTGCACGAACTGGCGAACGCCCGCGACATCGGCACGGTGCCGAGGTCGAACCCACCGTAGTTCGGGATCGTGCGCTGGCCGATGTCGATGGTGCCGGGGCAGCCCAGCAGCGTGTTGGGCGTGGCCATGTCGCGGTCGATGGCCGCGCCCGCGGTGATGATCTTGAACGTCGACCCGGGCGGGTACAGGCCGGTCGTGGCGACGGGCCCCTCGCTGTCGGCGGCCGCGTTCTGCGCGACGGCCAGGATCTCACCCGTTGACGGCTTGATCACCACGATCATGGCCTTCTTGCCCGTGGTGTTGACCGCGCCCTGCGCGGCGTTCTGCACGGCGCGGTCCAGGCTGATGGTCACCGACGGCGCAGGGGCGCCCGGCACCTCGTTGAGCACGTCGACGTCGACACCGTTCTGGTTGACGGTGACCACGCGCCACCCGGCCTGCCCGTCCAGTTCGTCGAGGACCGCGCTCTTGACCTGATTCACGATGTCGGGTGCGAACGAGTCGTCGGTCGGCAGCAGCTCGGCCTGCGGTGTGACCACGACACCGGGCAGGGCCCCGATCGCCCCGGCCACCCGGTCGTGATCGGACTGCCGCAACGTGATCAGGCTCAGCGGGTCCTGCGACGAGCTGGCCTGCTCGGCGAGCCGCTGCGGGTCCAACGTGTTGTCGAACGGCCGCAGCGCGTCAACCACGGCGCGAGCGGTCGGCATCAACGCGCCGCCGGCCGACTTCGCGTCCAGCTCGTAGTGGTACAGGTTGCCGGGCACCAGCACGTTGGTGCCGCCGCGCTCGTTGACCGACGCCCGCCGCGGCGGGTCGGCACGCAGCGCGAAGGTCTGGTGCTCGCCGAGCCGCGGATGCAAACCGGTGGTGCTCCACCGAACCTCCCACCGCCCCTCGTCGCGGACCATGTTCAACTGCCCGTCGTAAGCCCATGTCCGGTTCTTCGGCAGGTGCCAGGTGTAGCGGTAGGTGATGCTGCCTGTGTCCTCGGCGTATTTCGAGCCCAGGATCTGCGCATCCAACCGCACCGCCTGCAGCCCCGCCCACGCCTCGTTGAGCGCAGACCTTGCGTCGGCCGGCTTGTCGCTGAGTTCGGCGGCGGCCGCGGTGTCACCTGTCGCAAGCGCGGCGAAGAACTTCTCGGCCGTCGGTTCGGGTCCGTTCGGTTTCGGCGTGCACGCATTGAGCGCCGCCGCTACCGCCGCGACCGTCAGCAGACTGGCCGCACGTGATGCTGTTGAGAGCCATGTTGCCATTGGGGCTGATGTTAGAAGTGTTGCGGCGGTTCGCCGCGTAGGCACACCGACACCGAACCGTTACCGCACCGATTTCTGCTCTGCGGTCGTTATCCGCGCGAAAGCACAGCCCTCATGCAGAAGTCGCGAATCACGACCCGTAGGGCCCTGCCGCGGGCGCGCGCACCACTAACGGCACCGCCGGGAAGTACGCGGCCATCTCCGAACGCGACTTGCGCAGCGCTGCCGTGCCGTAGCCGCGCTTGCGGTGGGCGGGATGAATCCAGATCCGGACATTGACCTCGCCGCCGGCCAGCTCGCCGAACACCATGCCGATCTTTTCCGAACCGTCGATGGCCACCAGCCACGCCGCCTCTTCGGCGTCGACCCGGTCCACTGCGGCGCGGATCTCGTCGTCGAGGTCACCGGCGGGCGCCCCCGAGCCGTCACCTGCCGCACGCACGTCGTCGGTCCGCGCGGCGAAGATGTCGCGGTCCTTATCGGCCGCGAACGGCCGCAGTACCAGGTTTTGACCCGTGCTCGCCGGCTGCTCGCCCATCGTGAAGCTGAGCTGGGTGTTGAGGTCCTCGAGTTCTGCGGCGATCCTGCGCCGCGAGACCTTGGTGAGCCGGTCGAACGACAACCGGAGCACCGCTTCGGCAGCGACCAGCGACGTGCCAAGCGCCGAGGCGATCGATTCGACGGCGGCGTCGTAATCCTCGGATTTCACAATGACATCGAGCATCTCGTGTCGCCGTTCGAGCGCGCGGACCAATGCGTCGGCGATCTCCCTGCGTGCCACTCTGCGGTCGTGGTCGGTCATGGGTGAAGCGTAGTCAGCAGCCCCGCCGCTGAAAAATCAGTCGAGAAGGACGGTCGCGAATGTACCGACCTGGGAGAAACCGATGCGCGCGTAGGTGGCGCGGGCGACGGTGTTGAAGTCGTTGACGTACAGGCTCGCGATGCGGCCGCTGCGGACCACCGCTGACGCCAGCGTCGCGGTGCCCGCGGTGCCCAGGCCGTGGCCGCGCCGATCGGGATGCACCCATACGCCCTGGATTTGTCCAACCGACGGCGACTGCGATCCGACCTCGGCCTTGAAGACCACCTGGCCGCGCTCGAAGCGGGCCCATGCGCGGCCCGCGGCGATCAGCCCCGCGACCCGACGCCGGTAGCCGCGTCCACCGTCGCCGATGCGCGGATCAATGCCAACCTCGCCGATGAACATGTCGATGGCCGCCACCAGATAGGCGTCCAGTTCGTCGACGCGGACCGGGCGCACGGCGGGGTCGACGGGCGATTGCGGCGCCGTGCTCAACGCCATCAACGGCTGATGGTCGCGCACATCTCGCGCCGGGCCCCAGGCGTGCTCGAGGCGCCGCCACATCGGCATCACGTATTCGGCACGGCCCACAAGCGACGAGCAGCGCCGCGCGGTGCTCATCGCCTTGTCCGCGAATGCGTTTAGATCGGTGAGGTCGCCGCGTAGCGGGATCAGGTTGGCGCCCGCGTAGCACAGCGAGTCGCTGGCCCGACGTCGCGTCCACAGCTCCCCGCCGATCGCGGATGGCTCGATGCCGTGTTCGGCGACCCGCGAGGCCACCATGCAGGAACCGACGGGATCCTCCTGGAGCACCTGGCGAACCGCCGCGGCGTCACGCACCACCGACACCCGTCGTTCGTCGACGAGGCGAAAAAGTGGCGGAGCCGACATGCAGACTCTTTCCGACCGATCCCGGGGGTGGTGACCCCGCTCACAGGGCCATGCTCAGCTTACGGTCACAACCGGCGAACCGCTGGCAGATGTTTCGTCGCCGCGCTCTTGCGCGATTCGCATGGCCTCTTCGATCAACGTCTCGACGATCTGCGCCTCCGGCACGGTTTTGATCACCTCGCCCTTGACGAAGATCTGGCCCTTGCCGTTTCCGGACGCGACACCGAGGTCGGCCTCACGCGCCTCACCGGGACCGTTGACGACGCAACCCATCACCGCGACGCGCAACGGAACCTCCATGCCCTCCAGGCCCGCGGTGACGGCGTTGGCCAGTGTGTAGACGTCGACCTGCGCGCGTCCGCACGACGGGCAGGACACGATCTCGAGTCCGCGGGGACGCAGGTTCAGCGATTCGAGGATCTGGTTGCCGACCTTGACCTCTTCGATGGGCGGCGCCGACAGCGATACCCGGATGGTGTCGCCGATCCCCCGCGACAGCAACGCGCCGAACGCCACCGCGGACTTGATGGTGCCCTGGAACGCCGGGCCTGCCTCGGTCACACCGAGGTGCAACGGGTAGTCGCACTGGGCGGCCAGCTGCTCGTAGGCGGCGACCATGATCACCGGATCGTTGTGCTTGACGCTGATCTTGATGTCGCCGAAGCCGTGCTCCTCGAATAGCGACGCCTCCCAGAGAGCGCTTTCCACCAGCGCCTCGGGGGTGGCCTTGCCGTACTTGGCCATGAACCGCTTGTCGAGCGACCCGGCGTTGACGCCGATGCGGATCGGGACGCCCGCCGCTCCGGCGGCCTTGGCGACTTCGGCGACCCGGCCGTCGAATTCCTTGATGTTGCCGGGGTTTACGCGCACCGCAGCGCAGCCGGCGTCGATCGCGGCGAAGATGTATTTGGGCTGGAAGTGGATATCGGCGATCACCGGGATCTGGCTGTGCCTGGCGATCTCGGGCAGCGCGTCGGCGTCCTCCTGTCGCGGGCACGCCACGCGGACGATGTCGCAGCCGGTCGCGGTCAGCTCGGCGATCTGTTGCAGCGTCGCGTTGACGTCATGTGTCTTGGTGGTGGTCATCGATTGCACCGCCACGGGATGGTCGCTGCCGATGCCGACGTCGCCGACCATCAGCTGGCGGGTCTTGCGGCGCGGCGCTAACACGGGCGCCGGAGGTGCCGGCATACCTAGACCAATTTGTTGGCCGGTGGCCATCGGTGTCTCCTATTGGAACGGTCTGATCGGGTTGACGACGTCAGCGGTCACCGTGAGCGCCATATAGCCGATCACCACGACCAAGATCACGTAGGTGGCCGGCATGAGCTTGAGGTAGTTGACCGGCGCCGCGGCCACCATGCCGCGCGCCTTGCGAATCATATTGCGGATCTTCTCGAACACCGCAATCGCGATGTGCCCGCCGTCGAACGGCAGCAGCGGCACCAGGTTGATGGCGCCGAGTACGAAGTTCAGCTGCGCCAGGAAGAACCAGAAGGCCATGAAGTAGCCGTGCTCGAACGCGTCGCCGCCGATGATCGACGCGCCCACGACGCTGATCGGGGTCTCCGGATCGCGCTCGCCACCGCCGATGGAGTGCACAAGCGCCCCGACCTTGGTGGGGATCTTCGCCAGTGACTTGCCCAGTTCGACAGCGAGGTCGCCGCTGAACGCAACGGTGCCCGGTATCGCGGTCACCGGGTTGTACTGCGTGTACTTGACGGCCCCGAACTCGGCAGCGGAGATGCCGACCGCCGCGACGGTCGACGGGGCCTGGGCTGTGTCGGAGGTCCAGCGCTGGGTCCTGGTGACGTCGACCATGGTGGAAAATTCGGTCGTCGTCCCGCCGTCAGTCCTTTTTATGACGAACTGCGTCGGCCCGGTCAGCTTTCGCACCGCGGCGACCATCTCGTCCGGGTTGTGCACGTCTTTGTCGCCAACCTTGACGATGATGTCGCCGGACTTGATGCCCGCGGCCGCCGCCGGTCCGATCCCGTCGCACTTGCCCATCTGGCCCTTGCTGAGTTCCGGTGCGACACAGGATGTTTCGCTGACATAGGCGGCGGGTTGCGGATGCAGGTTCGGCAGACCCCACATCAGCGCCATTCCGTAGATCAACACCAGACCGATGACGAAGTTCATGGCGGGCCCGGCGAACAGCACCAGCACCCGCTTCCAGGTTTTCTGCCGGTACATCGCGTAGGGCTGGTCCTCTGGCGCGATCTCGTCGATCGCGGTCATACCCGCGATGTCGCAGAAGCCACCGAGCGGGACCGCCTTGACGCCGTATTCGGTGTAGCCGAGCTTGTTGGGCCGACGCGTCGACCACAGGGTCGGACCGAAGCCCACGAAGTAGCGGCGCACCTTCATCCCGGTCGCGCGCGCCGCCCACATGTGCCCGCACTCGTGCAGCGCCACCGACACCAGGATGAAGAGCGCAAAAAGCGCGACGCCGATGATCCACATCATCATTTGGTGGTGACGACCTCCCGGGAAACTGCGCCCTTTGCCCGTTCGCGGGCCCAGTGTTGCGCATCAAGTACGTCTTCCACGGTAGCGGGTTCGGCGGCCCACTGGTCGGCAGCACGCACGACCTCGGCGATCGTTCGCACGATCGCGGGGAACCGGATGCGGCCCGCAAGGAAGGCCGCCGCGGCCTCTTCATTGGCGGCGTTGTAAACCGCGGTCAGGCAGCCGCCCTTCCTGCCCGCCTCGCGTGCCAGCTCGACCGCCGGGAACACCTCGGCGTCGAGCGGCTCGAACTCCCACGTCGAGGCGGTGGAGAAGTCGCAGGCCAGGGCAGCTTCGGGGACGCGGTCCGGCCAGCCGAGCGCCAGTGCGATCGGCAGCTTCATATCCGGGGGGCTGGCCTGGGCCAGGGTCGAGCCGTCGGTGAAGGTCACCATCGAGTGCACGATCGACTGCGGGTGAACCACGACCTCGATGCGGTCATACGTGACGCCGAACAGCAGATGGGTTTCGATGAGCTCCAGACCCTTGTTGACCAGCGAAGCCGAGTTCAGCGTGTTCATCGGGCCCATCGACCACGTGGGATGCGCCCCGGCCTGCTCGGGGGTGACGTCCTCGAGTCGCTCCGCCGTCCAGCCGCGGAACGGGCCGCCCGACGCGGTCAGCACGATCTTGCCCACCTCGTCTGCAGTGCCGCCACGCAGGCATTGCGCCATCGCGGAGTGCTCGGAGTCGACGGGCACGAGCTGGCCAGGCTTGGCGGCCTTGAGCACCAGCGGTCCGCCTGCGACCAGCGATTCCTTATTAGCCAGAGCGAGGCGGACGCCGGTGGCGAGCGCCGCGAGCGTGGGCTTCAGCCCGAGCGCGCCGACCAGGGCGTTGAGCACCACGTCGGCCTCGGTGTTCTCGACGAGCCGGGTGACGGCGTCCGGTCCGGCGTAGGTGACATCGCCGACCCGGGCGGCCGCGGCGTCGTCGGCGACGGCGACGTTTGACACGCCTGTCTCGGCGCGCTGCTGGGCCAGTAGCCCGGGATTGCCGCCGCCTGCCGCCAGCCCGACGACCTGGAAGCGGTCGGGGTTGGCGGCGATGACGTCCAGCGCCTGGGTGCCGATCGAGCCGGTGCTGCCGAGTATCAGCACTCGGGTTCTGCTCACCGACCTATTGTGCCGCGCGCGGTGCCCGCGGCGGTGACCGCGTGCTCGCGAGAAGAAAGTGACGCAAATGTGACGCCGACGATCCATGTCCATCCGTGACGGGCGCCACACCGAATCTCCGGTGTCAGTGAAGAGGGCGGGTAGAAACCCCGTCACGACAAGGGAGCAAGAGCGCCATGAAAGTTAGTCATCGCAAGGCAATCTCGGTGGCGGGCCTGGCCGCGATCGCGGTCCTGGGTCTGTCGGCGTGTTCGGAAGGCGCCTCCACCTCGGCCACGGCGCAGCCCGCCAGTTCGACCATGGCGGCCACCAGCGCCGCCCCGAAGCCGATGGACCAGCCGGTGGATCCCGGCGCCAACCTGGTCGGACCGGGCTGCGCCGACTACGCCGCCCAGAACCCCACCGGCCCCGGCTCGGTGACCGGCATGGCGCAGGACCCAGTGGCGGTGGCGGCGTCGAACAACCCGCTGTTGACCACTCTGACCGCCGCGGTGTCGGGCAAGCTGAACCCGAACGTGAACCTGGTCGACACGCTCAACGGCAGCGAGTTCACGGTGTTCGCGCCCACCGACGCCGCGTTCGCGAAGATCGATCCCGCCACCATCGAGAAGTTGAAGACGGACTCGGACCTGCTGTCCAGCATCCTCACCTACCACGTGGTGCCCGGACAGGCCAGCCCCGCGCAAGTGACCGGCACGCACAAGACGGTCCAGGGCGATGAGGTCACGGTGACCGGCATGGGCAACAACCTGAAGGTCAACAACGCCGGGGTGGTGTGCGGTGGCGTCAAGACCGCCAACGCGACCGTGTATCTGATCGACACCGTGCTGATGCCGCCGGCCAAGCCCGGTATGTAGCACCGACCACGAATGTGCCCCATGCGACGAGGCGGTCCGGCTCAGCGCCGGGCCGCCTCGTCGCACGCACTCATTACCAATCAATGACGTTGTCTCACAACGGTGTCCGAACCGGCCTAGGCTACGAAGTACAGATATGACAACACTCATCGCAATCGGCTTCATTGGCGGGTTGATCACCGGCATCTCACCATGCATCCTGCCGGTGCTGCCCGTCATCTTCTTCTCCGGTACGCAGGGCGGCCGGGTGACCGAGACGGAACCCGACGCGTCGGGCACCGTTGCCACGAAAGTCAGGACCAAGCGCACGCTCTCGGAAACGCTGCGGCCCTACCGCGTGATCGCGGGCCTGGTGTTGAGCTTCAGCGTGGTCACCCTGCTCGGTTCGACGCTGCTGTCCCTGCTGCACCTGCCCCAGGACGCGATCCGCTGGGTGGCGCTCGTCGCACTGCTTGCCATCGGCGTCGGGTTGATCTTTCCGCAGTTCGAGGCGCTCCTCGAGAAGCCGTTCTCGCGGCTTCCGCAGAAACAGTTCAGCTCGGGGACAAGCGGTTTCGGCCTCGGGCTGGCGCTCGGCGTGCTGTACGTCCCGTGCGCAGGCCCGGTGCTGGCCGCCATCGTCGTCGCGGGCGCCACCGGAACCATCGGGCTCAACACGGTGGCGTTGACGCTGTCCTTCGCCGCCGGCGCGGCCTTGCCACTGTTGTTCTTCGCGCTGGCCGGGCAGCGGGTGGCCGAGCGCGTCGCCGCCTTCCGGCGCAAGCAGCGGGAGATCCGCATCGTGGCAGGGATCGTCACGATCCTGCTGGCCGTCGCGCTCGTGTTCAACCTGCCGGCGGTGCTGCAACGGGCGATCCCCGACTACACCGGAGCGCTGCAGAAGCAGGTCGGCGGTGAGGAGCAGTTGCGCGAGCTCAACCTCGGCGGCATCGTCAACGACCAGAACGACGAGCTGTCCAACTGCTCCGACGGCGCATCCGAATTGCAGAGCTGCGGTACCGCCCCCGACATCAAGGGCATTACGGCGTGGCTGAACACCCCCGGTGGTGCGCCTATCGACCTGAAGTCGTTGCGCGGCAAGGTCGTACTCATCGACTTCTGGGCATACTCCTGCATCAACTGCCAGCGCGCGATCCCCCACGTCGTCGGTTGGTACGGCGCCTACCACGACAAGGGTTTCGAGGTGATCGGCGTCCACACGCCCGAGTACGCGTTCGAGAAGGTCCAGTCCAACGTCGCCAGCGGTGCGAAGGATCTCGGCATCACCTACCCGGTCGCCATGGACAACGCGTTCTCGACGTGGACCAACTATCGCAACCGGTACTGGCCTGCCGAATATCTCATCGACCAGCAGGGCACGGTCCGGCACATCAAGTTCGGTGAGGGCGACTACGACGTCACCGAAAAGCTGATCCGGCAACTGCTTTCAGAAGGCGGCGAGAACCTGCCGCCCGCAGTCGACGCGCCGGACAGCACGCCCACCGAGGCGCTCACGCCCGAGACGTACTTCGGCGTCGGCAAGGTGGCGAACTATGCGGGCGAGGGCGCCTACGACCAAGGCATCCGCACGTTCTCGCTGCCGAAGCAACTGGCCGACGACAGTTTTGCGCTGCGCGGCACGTGGGCATTGGACTACCAGGGCGCCACCGCACCCAACGATGACAACGCCATCACGCTGAACTACCACGCCCGCAACGTCTACCTCGTGGTCGGCGGCTCGGGCACGGTGACCGTGACGAGAGATGGTGCGAAAACGACCATTCCGGTCAGTGGCCCACCCAACATGCGTCAGATCGTGGCCGACGACGAGGACGGCGCCGGGAGCCTGGAGGTCTCATTGTCCAAGGGGCTGCAGGCATTCTCGTTCACCTACGGATGACGCGTCGACTGGCTCAGGCCGGCCGGAAGACCATGGCAACGCCGTTCATGCAGTAGCGAAGGCCCGTGGGTTGCGGCCCGTCGTCGAACACGTGGCCGAGGTGCCCGCCGCAGCGTCGGCAGAGCACCTCGGTGCGCGTCATGAGCAGACTGTCGTCGGGTCGCTCGATCACCGCATTGTCGAGCGGCTTCCAGAAGCTCGGCCACCCGGTGCCGCTGTCGAACTTGGTGTCGGAGGAGAACAGGTCGAGCGCACACCCGGCACAGCCGAAGACGCCGCGCCTGTGTTCATCGTTGAGCGGACTGCTGTACGGCGTCTCGGTGCCGGCTTGTCGCAGAACGTCGTATTGAGCGGGAGTCAACAGCCGCTTCCACTCGTCGTCGGAATGCGTGACCTCGTAGTCGACCGGCGGAGCGGCCGTCGCCGAACGTGCGCATGCGCCTGCGGCGGCAATGCCGACGACGGCCGCGCCTGCACTGGCCAGGAATCGCCGTCTTGTCGCGTCCATCGCACCGATCCAAGTCATTCGATTGATTCTGGAAAGGAAACCTAGTCTCAACCGCGCCCTAAGTCGTTGCGGCTGAATCGCTGTCATAGTTCTGTAAGGAAGGAGCTGAGCAATTGTCGTTACGCTTGACGGCGTGTCGACCAAGAACGCGATACGGCCGGCAGTCCTGGCCGTTGTCTTGATCGTGGCGGTCATGGCGGCTGGTGCGTGCGGCGACGCCCCATTCCCGCGTGCTGCCGCCTCGGCGACGATTCCCGGTCCCCTGATCGACGAGCCCGCAGGCACTCCGGGCGCCAGTGAGACGGCGGTGCTGGCAGGCGGCTGCTTTTGGGGCGTGCAGGGCGTATTTCAACACGTGAGGGGCGTATCGCAGGCCGTCTCCGGTTACGCAGGCGGTGAGGCGTCGACCGCTCAATATTCCACCGTGGAGACGGGTACCACCGGTCACGCCGAGTCAGTACGTATTACGTACGACCCCAGTCAGGTGAAGTTCGGACAATTGCTTCACATCTTCTTCGCCGTCGTTCACGACCCGACTGAGCTCAACCGGCAGGGCCCCGACGTCGGTAACCAGTACCGATCGGCGATCTTCCCGCAGAGCGACGCTCAACAGAAAATCGCCGACGCGTACGTCGCGCAACTCAACCAGGCGAAGGTCTTTGACGCGCCGGTCGTCACGCGCACCGACAGGGACTCGGGCTTCTTCCCGGCCGAGGACTACCACCAGGATTACCTGAACTCGAACCCGACCGCGCCCTACATCGCCATCAACGACATGCCGAAGCTCGACGGTCTCAAGCAGCTGTTCCCGGACCTGTACCGCGAGCAGCCCGTGCTGGTGCACGCGCAGACAGGCTGAATTCGACCTCAACGATTCACGGCTGACGGGTCGACGGTCGCCTCGATCTTCAGGATGAGGTTGTCACGCACCGTCAGCACGAGCACCGCGAACAGCCGCCGGTCGGCGAATGCAAGCAGCACCGGCTCCCCGACCGGTCCGGTCACCAGCGTGGCGCCGTGGCCCAGGTAGCGCAGCAGGTTCGTAGCCACCTCTTCCGGGCCGTGATTGATCTGCGGCGGAGGGGCGAAGTCACCGACGATCGTGCCGACGCCCCATACGGTCGGATCCAGAACGGCGGTCAGCGCTTGCAGATCGCCGTTGGCGCACGCGGTGATGAACCGCTCGGTGACGACCTGATGTTCGGCGTCACTGATGTCCGCGACCCGCGGCCGTGATTGAGCTGAAGCGCCTGCGAACTTCGCCCGGGCCCGCCGCGCGAGCTGGCGACAGGTGCCGACGGGCCTGCCCACCGTCTCGGCGATCTCCTCGAACGGCATCTGGAATACGTCGTGCAGGACGAATGCCACCCGCTCACCGGGGTTCAGTCGCCGTAGCACCTCCAGCAGTGCGGTGCGGACCTCGTCGTCGAGCGTGACCCGGTCGGCGGGATCGACCTCCCGCGACGGGGTGACATCGAGAGCCCCTGATTCGTCGGGTTGTTCGTGGCGGGCGCGCGCCGACCGCATCTGGTCCAGGCAGAGCCGGCCCGCGACGACGGTCAGCCAGGCGCGGATGTCGTCGATCTGTGACGGATCGGCGCGCGAAAGCCGAAGGAATGCCTCCTGCGCGACGTCCTCTGCCTCGCCGATGTCGCCGAGCATCTGATACGCGAGGTTCACCAGGTACGGGCGGTGGCTGCGCCACGCCGCTTCGACCGACGGTGAATCGCTCATGCAGTAATGACGAAGTGGCGGGGCGAAAAGTTACCCGGGCGGGGGTGTAACTTTTCCGGGCGCGACGTCGTCCTTGCCTTCATGAACGCAATTCTCGTCACGGGTGCAACCGGCAACGTCGGCCGCCCACTGGTCACCCAACTCGCATCAGCCGGCGTCGAGGTCCGTGCGGTCACCCGACAGCCAGACACCGCACGCTTTCCCGACGGCGTCAAGGTCGTGGGCACCGCGGCAGAGGGTCTGTCCGGCGCCTCGGCGGTATTCCTCAACTCCCGCGCACTCGGCGACGAACTCGAGCCGCTCGTGCGTCGGGCGGGCCGCGAAGGTGTCACGCGCCTCGTTGCGCTTTCGGCCATCAACGCCGACGACGACTTCTCGCGCCAGCCATCGCGCTTCCGTGGCGACCGCAACAAGGAGGTCGAGCAGCTCGCCGTCGACTCCGGTTTGGAATGGGTGAGCCTGCGCCCAACCGTGTTCATCACCAACTTCTTCGGCATGTGGGCGCCGCAGATCCAGGCCGGTGATGTAGTCAGCGGCCCGTACGCGACGGCCTCGACCGCACCTATCGTCGACCGTGACATCTCCGCTGTGGCGGCCAAGGCGCTGCTTACCGACGAGCTCGTCGGCCGCAAGATTCCGTTGACCGGGCCGCAGGCATTCACGAACACCGACTTGGTGGAACTCATCGGCACGGTTCTCTCCCGACCCCTGCGCTACCAGGAGGTCCCTGCCGAGCTTGTGCGCCAGCGCTTCCTCGGCCTCGGATTCTCACCCGAGTTCGCCGACGCCTACATCGCGTTTCTGGAGGCGACGGTTTCCAAGCCGGCATTGGTCACGTACGAGGTCGAGAAGATCCTCGGCCGTCCCGCCGAGACAGTCGCCGAAAGCGTCGCCGCCCATCGCGAACTGTTCATTAATCAGTAAGGGAGACAAGCCATGTCGAATTTTCGTCCACCGCGGTACCTCAAGCCGATGAACAAGTTCATGATGGCGGTCCAGAAGCTCGGCATCCCGACGGGCCCGGCGATGGTCCTGACGGTGCCGGGCCGAAAGACCGGAAAGCCGCGCAGCACCCCGATGACGCCGTTCGAGCACGACGGCGGCCTCTACGTCGTGGCCGGCTATCCAGGAGCCGACTGGGCGTCCAACGCACGCGCGGCCGGTGCGGGGACACTCTCGCGCGGACGCAGGTCGCGACGCGTGAGGATCGTCGAACTGGACGCGGCGGAATCACCGCCCGTGCTGCGGGCATTCGCGGTCAAGGTGCCCGTTGGCGTCGGCTTCGCCAAACGCGCGGGCCTCGTACACGACGGTGCACCGGATGAGTTCGCGGCCCTGGCCGACCGGCTCACCGTTTTCCGCTTCGACCCCGGCGACTAGCCTCATTCTTGCGCACCCGATGACAACCCAGGAGAGATCCGTTGGAGCTGACGACAGCCCGTCTGTTGTTGGCTCCGTTGGATCCAGATCGTGACGCAGAGGCGCTGCACATGGCCTTCAGCGACGCCGACGTAATGCGTTGGTGGAACACACCGCTACGCGTCGAGGTTGCGGATACCCGTCGAGACTTGGTCAACAGTCTCAACGGCGAAGATGCCCACATGTGGGTGGTACATGAGGCGGGCCAGCCCGTCGGCCTCGTTGGGTTACTCGGCGATGTGGCGGTGCCCGGTCTCAGCTGGTTGCTGTGCAGGCAGGCGTGGGGCCGTGGCCTCATGGCCGAGGCGGCAGGCGCAGTAGTCGAGCACGCGTTCGGATCGCTGGGTCTTGCCCGAGTCGAAGCCTGGGTGGAGGCCGCGAACGTCCGATCCCTCTCCACTGCCCGCCGGATTGGCCTGACCGAATACGGCCGGCTGGCGCAACGGTATCCGCACCGCGAGCAACCACACGAGACGATCGTTCTGGGTAGGTCGCGCGAACCAGAGCCCACCACCGTGCTCAATATCGAGGTCACCCTTCGAGTTCTTGACGTCGCCGCGGAGCGCGATCTACTGCGGTCCGTGCTCGGAGCGAGAACGCTGTATGGCGCCGGCGATCCGCCCACGATGGCCGGTGTGGTTCTCGGTCCGTGGAGCGTCGGCCCAGGTCTGCGGCTGGTGGCGACGCGCCCTCCAATCGCGCCCGTCACTGTGAACGTTGATGTCGGTGCTGAGTTCGAACTGACATACGGCCGCGCCGTTGCAGCGAATGCGGACATTGCTGCGCCACCAGTCGAACAGCCGTGGGGCATGCGAGAGTTCGTTCTCCGCCTCGCTGCCGGCCATCAGCTCGTCGTGACCGGTCCGGCCTGACGGCGAGGCGTCAGGACATCGCGTCGACCGTCGCGCGCTGCACGACGACGTTGCCGGAGCCGGTCCGCGCATGCACGACGAGCGTCTCGTCACCCTCCGCCGGACCGTCCGACGGCGTCAGCAAGTTGCGGACTTTACCGGACCTCGTCCGCAGATCAAGCTGAGCCGCAGTGCCTTCGGCGACGCCGACCGCGAGTTCACCGCTGCTGGTTTGCACGGACACGCCACCGTTGACGCCGGTCGCGACGGCGACGTCGCCAGAAGCTGTCTGCGCGTTGACGTTACCGTGCAGTCGCCTGACCGTCAGCGAACCGCTCGCAGCACGAAACTTCACTTCGCCGTCGAGGTCGCCGATCGCGGCGTCCCCGGAGGCCGTGGACACCGATCCGGATCCGCTGATGTCATGAATGGTGATGCTGCCGGACGCGGTGTCCGCCTTGAGGTTTCCGACCACAGAACCGACCTCGAGGTAGCCGCTGGCCGACGCGAACTTGCAGTCGGCGTACTGCCCGACCGCGCTGATGTTCGCCGATGCGGCCGATGCGTGGAGCCGGGAGCCCGACGGCAGGGCGACGTCGACGACGACCGCTCCCCTGCGGGGGAACGAGAAGCCGCGCTGGCTCGACACCAGCAGCGTGCCGTTACTGAAGTCGACGCGCACCTGCTCGGCGGCCTTGACGTCGTGACTGCGCGATTCGTCACGCGGGCGCACCTCGACGACGGTGTCGTCGCGGTCACTGGCGACGAGCCGCACGGAGCCGGCGGAGATCTCCACAGTCGCGGTGATGGGTTGAGGGGTATCGAAAGTGGGCATTGTTTTCTCCTCGTCGGTTTCGTGGATTAGCGGACCCAGCCGCTGAAGTGTTTGCCGGAATCGCCGCGTGGTCCTCTGGAGTTGCTTCCGCCAAGTGTCGCGGCGACAGCACGGACGAGCCACGCGTTCACCGACAGCCCGTCACCGCGCGCCGCCGCGTCGACGCGGGACCGCAGGTGCTCGGGCAGCCGCAGCGTCACCCGCCAGGTGCCGCCCTCGTCATCGGACTCGGGTACAACGGCGGGAGGTGTGTAGGACAGTTCCGCCACGGCCTCCGTGCCGGCCGACACCGTGAACTCCGGGTCGCGCCCACGCAGCCGCACCTCGACCGAGCCGGGTGCGAGATCGCGGGTGATCTGCTCGGCCGCTTCGGAGAGCGCCTCCAAAAGCGCCAACCGGATCGCCGATTCCAGCGGCGCGGTCAATCGCTCGGCAAGCGCTTCCGCGTCCTGTCCCCCCGCGGCGGCGGCCACGGCCAGCTCGTGGCGCACCGCGTCCACGTACGGCTGCAAGTCCATGGTGTCATGGTGACACCATTATGGTGTCACTCGCAAGCGTCACTTTGACGCAGCGCCCCTATTGGCCTTTGAGCTGCTCCAATAGCCCGTGCATGTCCAGCTGGCCCCGGTGAGCGACCAGCGTGTCGCCCTGGAAGCGGTCGATGTGAATGCCCGCAATCGAGACTTTGGTGCCCGTCGGCGCCACGCCGCGGAAGTCGCCGGTGTGAGTGCCGGTGAATCGGCATCGCGATATGCCATGGGACCCGTCGACGAGGACTTCTTCGAGGATGTGGTGGCCGTCCGGAAATCCGCGAGTGAATTCGTCGAGATCCGCCCGCCACTCGTCCCAACCGAACGGTTCCGAGCTGCCGACCTCGACGACCACCCGCGGTGACACCAACGCCTCGACCGTCGACCAGTCCCGCCTGTCCACCGCCGCGTAGAAGCACTCCACCAGTTCTCTGACCGCGTCGTCCATCGAATCAGCCACGAAGCCAACGATATCCGTCTAACCGGGCGGAAAGTGCGCAATCCAGTGTCGCGCGATGTCGATGCGACGGGCGATCCACACCTTGTCGTGGGCCTGCACGAGATCGAGGAAGCGTTCGAGTGCGGCGATGCGGGCCGGCCTGCCGACCAGCCGGCAGTGCAGCCCGATCGACAACATCTTCGGCGAACCCGCCGCGCCTTCCGCGTAGAGCACGTCGAATGCGTCGCGCAGATGTGTGAAGAACTCGTCGCCGCTTCCGAATCCGCCAGGGCTCGCGAACCGCATGTCGTTGGTGTCCAGTGTGTAGGGCACCACCAAGTGGTTGGTGCCGTCGACGGCCGTCCAGTACGGCAGATCGTCGGCGTAGGAATCGGCGTCGTACAGGAAGCCGCCGTGTTCGACGACGAGTCGCCGGGTCTGCGGCGAGTCGCGGCCGGTGTACCACCCCAGCGGCGCCTCACCGGTCAACTCGGTCATCAGCCGCACGGCCTCGGCGATGTGCCCGCGCTCGACCTCGGGCTCGACGAGTTGGTAGCTCACCCAGCGCAAGCCGTGGCAGGCGATCTCGTCGCCGCGCTGAACGAACGCCGCGAGGGCGTGCGGATTCCGAGCGAGCGCCATGGCCACGCCGAAAATTGTCAGCGGCAGCCCGCGGCGGCCGAAGACTCGCAACACGCGCCACAGCCCGGCACGGGACCCGTATTCGTAGAGCGACTCCATACTCATGTGGCGGTTCGGAAAAGGCTGTGCGCCAACGATTTCGGAGAGAAACGTCTCCGACGCCTGATCGCCGTGCAGCACACTGTTCTCGGCGCCCTCTTCGTAGTTGAGGACGAACTGTACGGCGATGTTCGCCCCGCCTGGCCACTGCGGGTGAGGCGGGTTGGGCCCGTAACCGACCATGTCGCGCGGATAGTCGGCGGGTCCGGTCATGCGCGCACCTTGGCGATGATCGTCTCGGCGAACCGCTCGATGGGTTCCCGGAAGCGTTCAGCGTCGCCAGGCGGCAGATCCAGGCCCATCCATGGCGCGGACATCACCTGCGTGATGCCGACGTCCTCGGCGCGCTTGTACAGGTCGGGCGTCGGCGGTTCGAGCAGCCCCAGAAGGATGTCGAACGGCTCGGTCTCGCGTCCGTACTCATACCGCAGGTCCCTCAGCTTCTCCGCGTAACCGACCGTCTCGTCCCATGCGTACGCGTAGCCCACCCAGCCGTCACACAGTCGTGCGGCACGCCCTAGCGCCGCCTTGGATTCACCGCCACACAAAATGGGCACGGGCGTCTCGGGATGGGGTTCGATCATCATCTCCGGCACCTGGTAATACTGGCCGCTCCACGACACCCAGCCACCGCGCCACAGCTCCCGCAGCGCAGGGATCATCTCGTTGAGCCGCTTACCGCGCGTATCGAAGTCCTGGCCCATCAGCTCGTATTCTTCGCGCATCCAGCCGACGCCGACACCCAGCGACACCCGGCCCTCGGACAGCACCGACGCCGTCGCGACCTGCTTGGCCACCTCGATCAACGGGCGCGCGGGCGCGACATAGACCGCGTTGGAGAAACGCAGCCGCTTCGTCGCCGCCGCCATTGCGCCGGTGAGCACCCAGGAATCCGGCCACGCGGTTTCGGGTGCCCATCCAGGCCTGCCTGTCGGCGAATCGGGATAGGGCGAGGAAAGCTCACGCGGGTACATCAGGTGGTCGGAACAGATCAATCCGTCGTAGCCGGCATCGTCGAACATCCGGGCCACCGCAATGATCTCCGCGGTTTTCATGAACGGTGTGCCAGACCAAAATTGCATCTTGTTTCTTTATCGCGAATTTCGGGCAGCATCAATGCATGCCCACGCTGTTGTGGTTCCGGCGCGATCTGCGGCTGCATGACCTGCCGCCCCTGCTGGACGCGGCCGCGACCGACGGCGAGGTGCTGGCCTGTTATGTGCTGGACCCACGGCTGAAGGTATCGTCAGGCCCACGCAGGCTGCAGTACCTCTACGATGCGTTGCGCGACCTACGTGAGCACCTCGATGGCAGGCTGCTGGTGACCAGTGGTCGCCCAGAGCGGCGAATTCCCAAGCTGGTCAAGGCGATTGGCGCTACGTCGGTACACGTGTCGGCGGATTACTCACCATTCGGCAGACGGCGCGACGGCGCTGTCCGCGACGCACTGGGTGACGTGCCGCTGGAGGAGTCGGGGTCGCCGTACCTGGTGTCGCCGGGCAGGGTCACCAAGGATGACGGCACGCCGTACAAGGTGTTCACACCCTTCTACGACGCCTGGCGCAGGCACGGCTGGCGGCCCCCGGCCAACTCGAGCGCGGGCTCAGCGCGCTGGATCGACCCGGCCGACGCGCCGGGCGGTGTGGACGTCCCCGACGCCGGGGTCGAGTTGGAACTGCCGGCCGGCGAGACGGCGGCCCGCAAGCAATGGCCGAAATTCGTGGCCAGCGGCCTCGACGCCTACGCCGACGACCGCAACCGCCCCGATCTCGACGCCAGCAGCCGGATGTCGGCGCACCTGAAGTTTGGCACCATCCATCCGCGCACCATGGCCGCCGACCTGGATCGAGGCACGGGTGCGCAGGCGTACCTGCGGGAGCTCGCCTTCCGCGACTTCTATGCCGCGGTGCTCTACGAATGGCCCGACAGCGTTTGGTGGAACTGGAACCGCAACTTCGACGCGATCCAGGTGGACGACGACCGCGAGGCCAAGCGAAGGTTCGAAGCGTGGAAGGCCGGCCGCACGGGCTTCCCGATCGTCGACGCCGGCATGCGCCAGCTCGCCGCCACCGGTTTCATGCACAACCGGGTGCGGATGATCGTCGCGTCGTTTCTGGTCAAGGATCTGCACCTGCCGTGGCAGTGGGGCGCACGGTGGTTTCTCGAGCAGTTGGTCGACGGCGACATGGCCAACAATCAACACGGCTGGCAATGGGCCGCGGGCTGCGGCACCGACGCCGCGCCGTACTTCCGGGTGTTCAACCCGACGACACAGGGCAAGAAGTTCGACCCGGACGGCGCCTATGTACGCCGCTGGGTGCCCGAGGTAGACGACGACGACTATCCCGAGCCGATCGTCGACCACGCGGCCGAGCGCAAGGAGGCGCTGCGCCGCTACAGCCAGATCGGGTAGAGCTATTTCCTGACGCCGAGTCCGGCGTCGACCGGCAGGCAGATGCCGGTGATGTATCGGCCGGACTGACAGCAGAGGTAGATCATCGCCTCACTGATGTCGGCGGCGTCGATCATCTCAACCGGCAGCAGGTTCTGAAGCGCAGGCAGTGCCTCGGGATGCTCGCCGAAGTACCGCTCGACGTAATCGTTCATCAACATCGGCGTGGCGACACCGGTCGGGTGCACGGTGTTGACCCGAATGTTCTTCTCCGCCAACGAGGATGCGTAATAGCGCATCAGGCCCACCACGCCGTGTTTGGCCGCCTGATAGCCGGCCAGTCCGTGACTTCTCACGCTGTAGCGCGGGCACAGGGCGTTCAGTCCCGCTGTGGAGCTGGTGATCACGATGGCGCCCCCATCCCCGTGCTCAACCAGGTGCGGCAGCGCCGCTTCGATGGTGTAATACACGCCGTTGAGCAGGACGTCGACCGCGTCGACGTAGCACGCAACGTCGTTGAGGTCTTCGTCGGTTGCCGGAATTACCCCGGCATTTGCGAGCACGAAGTCGACACGGCCCAGTTCAGCCACCCCATTGGCCACCGCCTCTTTCAATCGCGCGAAGTCGCGGACATCGCCCTGTTCGGCGACGATGCGGCGGCCGGTCTTCTCGACGAGGTTGACCGTCTCGTCGAGATCCTCCGGACCCGACATCGGATAAGGCACGGTGGGCATCTGCTCGCACAGGTCGAACGCGATGATGTCCGCGCCTTCTTCGGCGAACCGGATCGCGTGTGAACGTCCCTGTCCCCTTGCCGCACCGGTGATGAAGGCGACTTTCCCTTCCAACTGCAACGACATGGTCGACCCCCTAACGAGCGACGGTGACGCTACGCCTCGGCGTCCGTTACCGGCAGCAAATGCCGAACTTCGTCAAGGCGGGTGTACGGCCTCGCGTAGTAGACCTGTGCCAGAATGTCTGCAGATCTCAGCCCGACCGTGAGGAGCAACCGTGGCCAGCACCGAGGTGGAACGACACACCGGCGTCGACGTCGAAGATGTGCCCTCCGCGAAATGGGGCTGGTCGCAGGAGAACTACCGGCTGATCCACATCGGCGGGCTGCTGTCGGCGGGGTTCTTACTGTGCATGCTGAGGGGCAACCATGTCGGCCACGTTGAGGACGGATTCCTGATCGCGTTCGCCCTCCTCCTCGTCATCGTGGTGGTGCGTGACTGGTGGCTGCGCCGCCGCGGTTGGATTAGGTAGCGCGCACCTTCAGACGCAGTACAGCGGGCGGAATGATTCCGTTCCGATCTGGAAAAGCGTCTCGGTTGCGGTGACCGCATCCGCCGAACCAACGGCGGCGACAAGCGCGTGCGACTTGAAAGCCCGCGCGGCCGAGCTCACCCGGTGCTGGACCGATTCGGCCTGACGACCGAGTTCGGGCGGCCACTGCCTACCCCACACCGTGATTGGGGTGAGTTCCTGCTTCAGCACCCGAAGGACCTCATCGCGGACGTGCGGGTCTGCGGCCAACACATCGGCACTCACCGCCAATGCCCCGACTCGCGATGCGCTTCGCACCATCGACACGAACCCCTTGTCCAGGTCGAGTGCCGTGGCGCCGAGAATCGTAAGCGGGCGTACGTCACCGCCCTCTGCGACCAGCACGTTGACGTCCCACCCCGCCCTTGCGCGGTCGCACAACCATCCGCCCGCCGACTTCACGACGTCCTCGGTGGTGGAGGCTACGACATTGAGCTGGTACCGGAGAATCCTGGCCGCGCTTGTGAGCACGCGATCGGGGCCGACACCCGCAGCGGTCTTGTCATCGGCGATAAGGGATCGGGTTGCCATGGGTGTCCTATCCACGATGTCCTCCAACAGCGGGCACAAACTAGAGCGTGACACTTTTGTAATGATCTGTAAAGGTGCGATTTCTTACGTACCGCGGTCCCAGACCGAACCGGCCAGCCACCTGATCTATGGCATCGCTCACGACAGCATGACCTTTTCGCGCAAATTTGTAACGCTGATGGCCGTGCCGTCACTACCGCTGGTCAAAGCGCGCACCTGGCGAGGACGGGGATCGCCAAATGGGACCCGGTGCTGACCAAACGCGTCGTCGGCTTCCTGCGGCCAATCGCCAAGCGCTACTTCCGTTCCGAGATCCGGGACCTCGGCCGCGTCCCGGCCGGCGCTGCGCTGGTGTCCAACCACTCCGGCGGACTGACGGACCTGCCGACCTTCGCGGTGGACTTCTACGACCTGTTCGGTTACGACCGGCGGCTCTACACGCTCAGCCACGACATCCTGTCGGTTCCTGACCCGCGGTACCGGGCTGGCCAAGCGCGTGGGTTCCCCATTCCACCCCTTGTGCATGCCCGCCACACGGCTTCGGTCAACATTCGATGGAAGGCGTGACGCTTCGTGCAGATTCT
>DASQCE010000440.1:0-3570 GCA_035634855.1 Mycobacterium sp. | reverse complement strand
GGGGCTAGCCACGTTGGGTTCGGTCGCCGATTCGAATCCGCGGGCCGAACTCAACCTGATCGAGGTTGACGTCGCTGCCGTGGTCGACCTCTGCAGCCGGTTCGTCCCCGGAATGGTCAAGCGCGGACGCGGAGCAGTGCTAAACGTCGCGTCGGTCGGAGCGTTCGGTCCCGTACCAGGGCAGGCGTCGTACGGTGCGGCCACGGCTTTCGTGCTGTCCTACACCCAGGCAATGCGAGAGGAGCTGCGCGGCACCGGCGTCACCGCAGCGACGGTATGCCCGGGTCCGGTGAAGACCGGCTTCGGCGAAGCGGCAGGCATACCGGACGAAGAAGCCGAGAAGTCGCTTCCGAAGTTCCTGTGGAAGAACGCCGACGAAGTGGCCAAGGCCGCGGTCGACGGACTGGCATCGGACAAAGGTGTGATCGTTCCCGGGCTGCCTAACCGGATCGCGGCGGTAGTCAACCATCATTTGCCGCGGCGACTGTTGCTACCGCTGGTCGCGCGCAACCATCCCGGTCTGAAGAAGTCCTAGCAAGGCGACCCGGCAACTCACTGACCGGATTGCCCAGCTCTGCGCGACTATGTCGCCCGTTGCCACGATCCAACTGACGATCCAGCGACATTGTCGCTGGGAGGTGGGCACAGCAGACAGTGCCAGCTCCCGCTGCCGAGGATGCAATACGGCATCACGAGGCTAGGCCCCCCGCCCGATGAAGTCGACGATGTGACGCGCGACAACGTCGGGCTGATCGAGCTGCAGGAAGTGCCCGCCGTTCTCGACGAGCGCGATCTCGCTTCCGTCGGGCAACACCGGCTCGATCCACGGCGTGTAATCCTCGGAGCAGCCGTCGTCGGTGCCGTGCAGATACAGCGTCGGCAACCGCGGAGCGGACAGCCAATGCTCGTGGAGTTCGGCGTACTGGGCCGGTGGCCGACTGCCACGGATAGTCGCACGGTAGTACCCGAGCGCGGCGCGCCACCGCGCGGGTGTGCCGATCGCGGCGTCGACGTAGCGCAGATCCTCGTCGGCGCGATATCCGGGAGACCAATTCCGCCACAGCCGTGGTATCACCCAGGATGCGGAACGATCTGGCAGCCAAGGCAATTGGAAGTACATGATGTACCAGCTGTGAAGCAGCTGACGCGGCAGTTTCGCTGCCAGCCGGCCAGACTGCGGCACCCGACCGAAAGGACGGAACGCGGCACTGAAAGGCACCGACATGATCACGGCCTTGGCGAACGGGCTATCCGGCATCGCCGCAAGCCCGGCTCCCGCGATGGCTCCCCAGTCGTGGCCGATGAACACGTCGCGCCCCGTGGGGCCCGCGGCGTCCAGCACCCGTAGCGCGTCGTCCATCAGCGCGCCGACGTGGTAGCTGCCGTCCAATGGCAACGTCGACGGGACATAGCCGCGGATGAACGGCGCCACCACGCGCCACCCCGCCTCCACCAGTGCGAGGGCCACCTTGCGCCATCCGTAGGCGGTGTCGGGGAAACCGTGCAGGCACAATGCGATTGGCGCGTCGGACGGCCCCCACGTCAGCGCGCGCAGCTGCACGGTCGGCGCCGCGACGTCGAGCCACTGCGGTTCGGTCACGCTACACCGGGTCGAATTTGGAGATCAGCCAGCGGTTACCGACCTTGTCCAGCGTCACCCGCACACTAGACGCGGTGTCGGTCGGCGCGGTCTGACCGACGATCACGGTCTGGTTGACGAACACCAGCACCACGGCGTGGCTGGGATTGGCGGACACCGAGGCCACCGCCGGAACGGTTGCCACTGCGGAGATCTGCTTCTGCTTGGCACCCGGGATCACGACGTCGTCGGTCAGCGAGGTGTACGAGTCGCGGAAGTCGCCGGTCAACAGGTCGCGGGCGGCGCCGAGCTGCTGCTCCACGGTGTCGGGCTTGTACGACAGAAGCGCGACCGTGCTGTCCTCGGCGGCCTGTGTCGACTCATCGCGCGCGATCTCGCTGTCGCGCACCGAATTGTCCATCCACTTCAGGTATCCCGCACCCAACGCCAGCAGCAGCGCCACGGCGGGCAGCACGCCAAAGGCGAACACCCGCGCCCATTGGATGTGCCGCTTGGGCTTTTTCGGTTCAGCGGACTCCGATGCCTCGTCGGCGGTCTCCCTCGGCTCGTCGGCCTTTTCGGTCGACTCCTCGGCAGCCCTGCCTTCGACTGTGTCGTCGGCGTGGTCGGTATCGGTGTCGGACGGCACGGTGGCCTTTTCCTCTGCGGTCTGGTCTCGGCTGTGTTTGCTCACGGCACGAACTTCACATCGGACACCTTGGCCTCGTCGCCGACCTTCTGCACGAAGATGCGCATCCGCCAGGCGCGTGGTGCTTGTTCTGGCGCGCCGGCGTTGGACGTCTTGACCGTCACGGCGACGAGCACCTGAGCCCCGTCTTTGGATTCGGACTCCAATCCCGCCTCGGCGATGGTGCCGACCGACTTGGACTGGGCCTGCTTGACGACTTCGACGAACGGCTGCGCACGCTTCTCGAACTCCTCGTAGAACGTTCCCGTCGCGGAGTCCAGGATGCGCTGCACGTCCTGATCGGCCTGCTGCCAGTCGATCGTGGTCAGGTTCAGCGC
This sequence comes from Mycobacterium sp., assembly GCA_035634855.1. Taxonomy (GTDB): domain Bacteria; phylum Actinomycetota; class Actinomycetes; order Mycobacteriales; family Mycobacteriaceae; genus Mycobacterium. Next base: position 965 of record DASQCE010000440.1, on the reverse strand, counting down.
ACCCTGCCGGCCGACCTGGAGGAAGAGCATGCGTTGTTCATCGGCCTGATGCGACTGGTAGGTGCGGAACCCCAGCCATCCGGTCAACCCGGCGAGCACCACCACCAGCGCCAGTCCGACGATCGTCGCCAGCCGCAGATGCGACATCCGCGACTTGGCCGGCGCTGCTTCTCCGGCTTCTTCGTCGAGGGCTTCCTCGTCGTAGTCGTCGCCGCCCTCGTCGCCGTCCGTCGCCTTCTCGGCATCGGCCACCTCGGTGGTCTCGCTAGCGCCCGATTCCGGCTCGGTGGCGCTCGACGCCTCCTCGGTGGCCGCCGAGTCGCTCAGTTCCCCGTCGGGGGCAGCGGCATCGTCGGCCATGTTTGCTCCTCTGTGGCACTGCGGGCCAGGTTGGACTGTGTATACACACGCCCGTCCGGTCCAACGTACGTGCCAGTGGCTGGGTCATACTCGCCGGCCGCTATCGGCGGCGGGGCCGGGCCCGGCGGCGGAGCTGCTTGCGCAGGTGGCGACCCCGGCGGCAACTGCGGGATGGGCTGGCCGGACAGCGTCGCGTTCGGGTCGCCCCTCCAGTTGTAACCGTCGTTCAGCGGCACGTAGTACTCGTTGCTCTCACACATCTTAGCCGTCGGCGCGCGTTTGCCAGGAACGGTGATGCACGGCAGGTTGCGGGCGCCGCGCACATCGAACGGCGCGCCACCGAACCGGCTTTTCAGCCACGGGAACTGGGAATGGGGCCTCGAGACGGTCACATCGTGACGAGTTGACCGTCAGCGGACCGCATTCTCGAGTTCGGCAATGACGATCTTGTGCATCCCGAGCATCGCCTTCGTCGCCGCCGCGGCGCGGGCCGGGTCGGGGTCGCCGGTGAGCTCGAAGAGCCGGGTCGGAACGACCTGCCAGCTCAGCCCGAACCGGTCCTTGAGCCAGCCGCATTGCGACTCCTCGCCGCCGTCGACCAGCCT
>DASQCE010000439.1:0-4489 GCA_035634855.1 Mycobacterium sp. | reverse complement strand
CGACGACCTGGCCGCCCGATGCGACATCCCCCGCGACCGGATCGAAGACATCGCACGCGATCTCGCGGCCGCGCCGACGGCGATGGTGGTCACCCGCACCGGCGTCTCGCTGCACGCCGCCGGGACCGTCGCGGAGTGGCTGGGTCACGTGCTCAACGTCGTCACCGGCCGGATGGACCGGCCCGGCGGCCGCAGGTACGAGCCGGGCTATGTCGACGCGTTGCGGCTGGCGGACCTTGCCAAGACCAAACCGCACAAGAGCCGGCTGGCCGGCCGCGAACTGGTCGCAGGCGCGCATGCACTCAGCGAATTGCCCGACGAGATCACCACTCCGGGGCCCGGCCAGATCAAGGCGATGCTGATCAACTGCGGCAACCCCGTCGTGTCGGGACCCGACGGAGCCAAACTCGACAAGGCTCTTGCACAACTAGATCTGTTGGTGGCCATCGACTTCGTGCAGCGCGAGAGCCACCGTCACGCGCACTGGCTGCTGCCCGCCGTGCATTGGCTGGAACGAGACGACCTGCTCGCGTTCACCAGCAACATGCATGACGAACCGTATCTGCAGTACGGGGCCAAGGCCGTCGACGCGCCGCCGGGCGCCCGTCAGGAGTGGCGCATCTTCGTCGATCTCGCGATCGCCATGCGCAAGCCGCTGTTCGGCGCCATCGGGCTCAACGGCTTCATCAAGGCGACACGACGACTCGCCCGGCTAACGGGCCGACCCGCGCTCGAGTTCGGGCCGCACTGGATCGACAGGCTCGTCGTGGCTACCGGGCGGAAGGTCAACGGCCGCAGGATCAAATGGCGCGACGTCATGGCCCACAAGCATGGCTGGGTGCTGGGTCCACGGGAGTTCGGACACTTCAAGGAAGCGCTCAGAACCGACGACAAGAAGGTGCAAGCGGCGCCACCGAAGTTCGTGGAGCGGGCCCGCGAACTCCTCGCCGAGCCGGCTCCAGAGGCACCGGCGGACTATCCGTTCCAGCTGGCGAACCGGCGCAATCGTCATTCGATGAACTCGTGGCTCAACGAGTTGCCAGGTCTGCATCCGTCCGGAAAGCGCAACGAGGTGGTCATGCATCCCGACGACGCCGCCGCGCTCGGCATCGGCGATGGCGACCGGGTGAAGGTGTTCTCTCCCGTCGGCGCGATCGAACTGACGGCGTCGGTCAACGAGCAGCCAAGGCGCGGTGTGGTCGTCGTCGACCACGGCTGGGGCTCACGGATTTTCGACCCGCGCGGCGGTTCACAGCCGGAGTCCTACGGCGCCAACCGCAACCTGCTGATCGACGGCGGACCCGTTGACCCACTGTCGCAGACCGCGGCGCTCAGTTCGTCGTACGTCGGGCTCGAACGGATCTAGAGTTCTGGGCCCTCGGCGCGCAGGTCGTCGACATTCTTCATCGCGTCCCGCAGCTTGCCCAGCCACTCATCGGCGTGCTCGCCGACGAGCCGGACCGACCACGCGAGCGCATCCGAGCGTGACCGCGCCACCCCGGCGTCGACCAGGGTGTCGAGCACCTGACGCTCGGGTTGCCGTAGGCGCGTCATGACCGGTACGGCGATGTGGGTGAACAATATCCGCTCATAGGTGTCGTCACCGACCGCCCCGATTTCTACGCCCCAAGCGACCTTGCGGCCGTAACGGGCCTCGGCCTCGTCTGCGATGCGCATGCGTTCGGGGCGGGTCTCTTCGCGGAACCGGGCGACGCGTCCGGAGGCGTGGGCTTCGCTTTCGGTGCCGTCGGCGCCCTCGGGTTCCTTCAGCCGGCCGATGACGGTGATTTCTTCGCGGTCGACGACGACCGTCGGGTCGCCGGCGAACCAGCGGTCGGGCAATCGGCCGGCGAACCAGTCGGCTGCGTCGCTTGCGTCGGGTTGCTCGGCCTGTTGCCAGCCGCCGGAGCGGCCTGACCGTCGGCCATGGAGGTGATGGTGTCGCATGATTACATGATTACACCGTTGCAACGCTGATGGGACGGCTTTCACCGCGAGCGAACAGCGGTGAAGACGTCGAGGCTGGTGAGCTGGTGGCGACCGACCTCGACGAAGTGATCCCGCAACGTCTGCTCGATGCGGCGAAGGTCGTCCTCCGGCAGGCTGAGGGCCTTGACGACGCGGGACGGTTTGGTGCCGCCGTGCCAGGCGATGACGACGGTGCCGCCCGGACGAACGACCCGATGCAGCTCGCCCACCGCGGCTTCAAGGTCGGGCCAGATCGCGACGTTTCTGACCGAGACCGCACGGTCGACGCTGGCGTCGGGAAGACCCGTGTGGTCGGCCGTGCCGAGGTCGAGCCGAACCCGGCCGGCCCGGACGGCCTTCCGATTGTGCCGCCCGGCTTGGTCTCGCATCTCCGGCGACGGGTCAACCCCACGGATGCTCGCCGCTCGTGTGCGTTCGGCGAGCAGTCGTATGAGACCGCCCGGCCCATAACCGACCTCGAGAACGTCGTCCCCGGGCTGCACGCCCAGAACGCCGACCACGTCGTCCTGCTTGTTGGTCCAGCGCATGATCCGCCCCGCCAGCCGGCCGAGCCAGCCGCTCGGATGAGCGAACGGGTTGTTCGTTGAAGGGTCGAGGATCGCAGGTCGTGGTGTCATGTCACCACGCTGGCACTTCAAGCCGGGTTGAAGTCAAATGGAGACATGGAGCTCGTGACGATCGGCGAAGCCGCCCAGATGCTCGCACTCAATACCTCGGCGCTGCGCTATTACGAGGACAGAGGGTTGGTGACACCCGAGCGTCGCGGCGGCAAGCGCATGTACAGCCGTCAACAACTGCGACGCTTGGCATTCATCCAGCTGATGCAGCGCCTTGGCATCCGCCTGGACGCGGCCTCGGCCGTGCTGGACGAGCCGAGCGAGCAGTGGCGGGGCGTGGTCCGCGAGCAGATCGCCGCCATCGAGGAGCTCATCGCCAGGGCGAACGGGGCACGCGACTTCCTCGAACATGCGCTGGCATGCCCCGCCGATCATCCTGTCGACCAATGTCCCCACATGATCGAGGGTCTCGACAAGCGGCTCGGCGGGGTGTCCATCGAGCAGCTCGCCGCGGAACAGGGCCTGCCGATACCTAGCGCTTCATGAGCAGGACGGCTCCACCCCCGACCACCGCCCCGATCAGCAGCAGCACGGCCAATGCCGGGCTGACCAACCACCACACGAGTGCGATCACCGCGATGCCCGGCGAGACGGCGAACAGCACCATGCCCGGGTGCTGCTTGATGACCGCGAGAGCGCCTTGCGCCCGGACCCGGTCGATTTCCTTTGCCATGACATAAGAATGCCAGCGGTTGCCTTAGTTTGGACTGCATGACAGGAACTGGACCTGGAAGCTGGCAACCCGATCCCGAAGGTCGTTACGAGTTTCGATGGTTTGACGGGCAGCGCTGGACCGATCAGGTGTCCCATCGGGGTCAGGTCGGCCGGGCGCCATTGGGCGGCGCGCCGCCTCAGAGCGCTCCGCCGCAGCCGCCCGCGGCCGCGGCTCCCTCGGGTGACGGATTTGCAGGCATCACCGGCGATCTCGTCGACGGACGGTTCAGCGAAAAAGAAGCAAAGGCGATCGCGAACCAGAACTCGAAGCTGCTGCGGGTCCGCCTCGGCGAGCCGTTCATGGCCCGTCAGGGATCGATGGTTGCCTATCAGGGAAACGTGGACTTTTCGTTCGAGGGCGGCGGCGCATCGAAATTCTTCAAGAAGGCATTGACCGGCGAGGGGCTGCCGCTGATGCGGTGCCAGGGCCAGGGCGACGTGTTCCTCGCCGAGCGCGCATACGACGTGCACCTGCTGAACCTGAACAACGCCGGCTTGTCGATCAGCGGTAAGAACGTGCTCGCGTTCTCCTCGAGCCTCGACTGGAACATCGAGCGGGTGAAGGGCGGCAGCGTGGTGGCGGGCGGGCTGTTCAACACGACGTTGCGCGGCACCGGTTGGGTGGCATTGACGACCGACGGGCCGCCGGTTGTGCTCAACGCGGCGGAAGCGCCGACGTTCGCCGACACCAACGCGGTGGTCGCATGGTCGGCGAACCTGCAGACGCAGCTGAAGACGAGCTTCAAGGCGGGGGCGCTGATCGGCCGCGGTTCCGGCGAGGCGCTTCAGGTGTCGTTCTACGGGCAGGGCTTCGTCATCGTCCAGCCCTCCGAAGGCATCCCTCCCGTCGCGACTGGTTAGTTCACAACTCGAGCAGCACCGTCACCGGGCCGTCGTTGACGAGCTGGACCTGCATGTCGGCGCCGAACACGCCGGTTTCCACCTGCGCGCCGAGGCCGCGCAGCGCGTCGGCGAAGACGGTCACCATCGGCTCGGCGACGGCCCCTGGCGCAGCGGCGTTCCACGTCGGCCGCCTGCCCTTGACGGTGTTGGCGTAGAGCGTGAACTGGCTGACCACCAGAATCGGCGCGCCGACATCGGAGGCGGACTTCTCGTCATCGAGAATCCGTAATTGCCAGAGCTTTTCGGCCAACCGCTGCGCCTTTGCG
>DASQCE010000438.1:0-3746 GCA_035634855.1 Mycobacterium sp. | reverse complement strand
GCTGTGGATCTTTGGTTGGGATCGACTACCGAAAGGTGTTCACCTGGCGTGTATCTGGTGTGTAGCGATCGGCACGAACCTGTCCGCGTACTTCATTCTCACCGCCAACTCGTGGATGCAGAACCCCGTCGGCTTCACCGTCAACGCAGAATCGGGCCGCGCACAGCTCACCGACATCTGGGCGGTGCTGACCAATCCGGTTGCCGTGGTTGCGTATCCGCACATACTCGTCGGCGCATTGCTCGCAGGTGCGGCCGTCATCATCGGGATCTCGGCGTGGCACCTCGCGCGAGGACAGCACGTCGAGGTCATGCGTACCTCGCTGCGGTTCGGCTTGTTCATGGCACTGGCGGCCGGAATCGGCACCACTATCACCGGCGACATGCAGGGCAAGGTGATGACTGAAGTTCAGCCGATGAAGATGGCCGCGGCGGAAGCCCTCTGGGATTCGAAGTCGGACGCGTCGTTTTCGCTCTTCACCGTCGGAACCCGAGACGCAACGCGGGAGGTCTTCTCCGTGCGGGTGCCGTATCTGCTGTCCTATCTTGCCGACGGCGACATTCACGCGAAAGTCGAGGGCATCAACGACCTGCAAGCCGAGTATGCGCAGCGGTTCGGGCCCGGCGACTACACGCCGTATGTCCCGATTACCTATTGGAGCTTCCGCTACATGATCGGCCTGGGCGGCGTCACTACCGCTTTGGCGCTTCTCGGTATCTGGCTCACCCGACGCGGCAGGCTTCCGGGCAATCGCTGGGTCTGGCGCGCGTTCGTCTGGACAACACCGCTGGCGATCCTGGCGAACAGCTTCGGCTGGATCTTCACCGAAATGGGCCGTCAGCCATGGGCGGTGTTCGGCGAAATGCTGACGCGCGAAGCACTTTCGCCGTCGGTTCCCGCGTGGCAGGTCATCAGCTCCCTTGGCGTGTTCGCAGTCCTGTACCTCGTCATCGCCACCATCGCGCTGCGCCTCATTTTTCGGTACGCGAAGGCCGGACCCCCGCCTGACGGCCCTGCTGCGACCTCGGAGGTCGAAACGCCTGCCCAGCAACTGACGTTCGCCTACTAGGACCATCCCGTGACATTGCCTGAATTCTGGTTCCTACTAATCGGCTTCATGTTCGCCTCATATTTCGTGCTCGAGGGATTCGATTTCGGAGTCGGGGCCCTGCTTCCTGTCCTCGGTAAGGACGACACCGGCCGACGGGTAATGATCAACACGATCGGCCCGGTCTGGGATGCCAACGAAACGTGGCTGGTGCTCGCCGCGGGGGCGATGTTCGCGGCGTTCCCGTCCTGGTACGCCACTACGTTCAGCGCCTACTATCTGCCGCTGCTTGTCATCCTCGGGGCATTGATCGTGCGAGGGCTGGCTTTCGAGTTCCGTGGAAAGCAAGACGATGAGCATTGGCGGCGCCGATGGGATCGCTGCATCGTTCTCGGTTCGACCGTCGTCCCCCTGCTCTGGGGCGTGTTCTTTGCGAACCTGGTCAGGGGACTGCCCATTGATGCCCGGGGCGACTACGCCGGCGGAATCCTCGACCTATTCTCGCCGTACGCGATGCTGGGCGGACTGGTCGTCCTCTCGATGTTCCTCACCCACGGAGCCATCTTTCTCACGCTGAAGACCAGCGGCGGCATTCGCCACGACGCTTCCGAACTCGGGACCCGACTCGCCGTCGTCACAGCGATGCTCTCGGCGGCGTTCCTGAGCTGGACCATCGCCTCGGACGGCGATGCGCTGTCGGCGACACTCGCGATCGCGGTCGTCGCCGCCTTGATTGGCGCAGTGGTGGCGAACGGGCGCGGCCGCGACGGCATCGCTTTCTTCCTCACGACCAGCGCTATCGGCCTGCTGGTCACGACTTACTTTGCGCTGCTGTACCCGAACGTGATGCCGTCGACAATCGACCCCGCCAACAACCTCACGATTGCAAACGCAAGTTCGTCGTCGTACACGCTGACGCTGATGAGCTGGGTCGCCGTTCTCGTCGTTCCGTTCGTCCTGGCGTACCAGGCGTGGAGCTACTGGGTCTTCCGCAGGCGGTTGAGTCGAGACCACATTCCACTGATCCCGCAGCACGGCGCCGCCGCGGGCGGCAACCGATCGCCATAATGCGTGCGATCGACCCACGCCTGCTGCGGCGCGCGCGCTCCAGTTCAGGATTCTTACTGGTGTGCGTCGTGATCGGGCTTGCCATCGCAGCGTGTGTGTTCGGACAGGCCGTGACACTCGCCATAGCCATCAGCCGAGTCTTTCTGGGCGGCGCCGACTTTCACGACATCAGCATCCTTCTGGTCCTGCTTGCCGGCTTGACGTTGATGCGAGCCGCGCTGTCATATCTGCAGGAGACCGCGGCGGCGCGGGCAACTGCAGTCGTGAAATCGCAGTTGCGACAAGGCCTGATGTGCCGTGTCGTCGACGCCGGTCCGTCGTCGTCTTCCGAACATCGCACCGGAGAGATCACGCAACTCGCCACCCGCGGGTTGGAGGCGCTCGATGCGTACTTCTCGCGATACCTGCCACAGCTGGTGTTGACCGCGATCATCTCGCCAATATTCGTTGTGGTGGTCTGGGCGACAGACTGGATTTCAGGGGTCGTGCTGCTGCTGACCCTTCCCATTGTCCTGCTCTTCATGGTGCTCGCGGGACTGTCCGCCCAGCGCCGCACCAACGATCGATGGCGTGCGCTGGAGCGCATGTCCAATCATTTCCTCGATGTCGCAGAAGGGCTGACGACTCTTCGGGTATTCGGTCGGGCGCGCGCGCAGCGCCGGGCAGTGCAGTCGGTGACACACGAGTACCGCCGAACCACCATGACGGTGCTGCGCGTGTCGTTCCTCTCGTCGTTCGTGCTCGAGCTTTTTGCAAGCCTGTCTGTGGCCATCGTTGCCGTCCAGGTCGGGCTGCGCCTCATCGGCGGCAGCATCGAATTGGAGGCCGCACTCATCGTCCTGCTGCTCGCCCCCGAAGCCTTCCAACCGCTGCGGACCCTTGGCGCCAGCTATCACGCCGCCGCCGAGGGCCGGTCTGCGACGGAAAAGATCCTGGACATTCTCGATGAGCCGGCACCGCCGCTGGGCACCCGCATCACGCCCAGCGCCGTGGAGTTCGTCGCCGTGCAGGGTGTCACCGTCCACCGGGCCGATGCTTCGATCGCCACCTTTGCGCCAACGTCTTTCGGTTTGCGCAGGAGCGAGGTCGTAGCAGTGGTGGGCCCCAGCGGCTGCGGGAAGTCGACACTGCTGAGCGTGATGCTCGGCTTCCTCGAGCCGTTCGCAGGCACAGTACGGATGGACGGCGTGTCGGTGGCCGAAGCCGAGCGCCAGAGCTGGCTCGGCCACATTGCCTGGATACCGCAGCGGCCCACGCTGGTGGCCGGCACAGTCGCAGGAAACGTTCGACTCGGGGCACCGGATGCCACGGGCACCGAAGTTGCAGCAGCTTTGGCGAAGGCTGCGTGCGACGGCCTGGACCCTCGCCGCCGCATCGCGCAGAACGGTGCCGACCTCTCCGCAGGAGAGCGTCAACGCATCGCGCTCGCGCGTTGCTTCCTGCGCGCCGAGCGCGGAGCGGATCTCCTCCTGCTGGACGAGCCCACCGCGCATCTCGACGCGCCGACAGAGCTGCACGCGCTTGCTGCGATACGCCAACTCAGTGTCGGCCGTTTCGTGCTGATGGTTGCGCACCGTCCCTCTGCGATCGATTTCGCCGATCGGACCGTCGAGCTTGGCGCAGGCATCCC
>DASQCE010000437.1:0-2179 GCA_035634855.1 Mycobacterium sp. | reverse complement strand
GCCGGTCTTTGAAGCCGACTTTCTGCCGTGTTCGTTCGGGTTTCGCCCGAAACGCGCGGCGCACGACGGGCTGCAGGTGCTCGTGAACGAGTCGTTCGCGGGTGCCCGCTGGGTGGTGGAAACCGACGTGGCCGACTGCTTGGATGCGGTGCCACACTGCTCCTTTCGCTGATTGTCATGATCAAAACAGTCCTTCCTGGGTGGGTGGGGGCTGGATACGCAGGCCTTTTCGGCGTCCGGTGCGCACGTGGACCGCTTTGAGCTCACCGCGCTTGACACGTTGCATGATGGTTTGGCGGGACACCCCGTAGGCGAGGGTGGCCTCCAGCATGGCCAGCCACCCCTCGGGGGCGTCGTCGACGAACAGGGCGCGGATCTCGTCGGTGAGCCGGATGCGCCAGGGCGCGCCCGGAGTGAGTTGCTGGCCGGCGATGAACCCGTCGGAAAGCCAACGATGCAGGGTGGAGGGCGCCAGGCCCAGTTGTTTGGCGGCGTCGGCCACGGTGAGCAGTTGTCCTTCCTGCGGGTCGTCGCTGGGTTGGTGGCAGGCGATTTCATAGTGGTGGCGCAGTGATTGGACCCTATTGGCGGTGTATGACAGGCCGCGGGCGGTGCGGCGGCCTTGCCGGTTGAGGATGTGGGCGATGGTGGCGTCGGGGTAGTGGACGGCCAGACGGCGCAGCAGGTCGACGGTGTCCTCGTCGGTGCGCAGCGTGTTATTCGGGGTGCGTTTGAGTCCGACGGTCAGCTCGCTGATCGCGCCGCCCTTCCACCGCACGATCAGGTCGGCATGGGAGTCGGTGTCGCCGCGGTGCACGGTGATGTTGACCTCGTCGAGCAGGGTGTGCAGGAGTTGTTTGCGGTCGCGGTCGGTGGTGGTGGGCGCGGCCCACACCGCTTCGAGGTTGTCGCCGAGGGCAACGATGGTCAACTTCTCTTGTGGAGTCAGTGTTTTCGGTCGCGTGGCTTCGCGCACTGAGAGTTCGGTTTCGGCGTCGGCGAGGTGGCGCAGCGCGGTTTCCCACGCGTTCTCCAGTCCGCGGGCGACGAGCCGGTTCTCGGGATCGACCGCCTGATAACGGCGTTCGGCTCTGGTGACCGCGTAGCGGGCGGTTTCCACCTGGCGGCGCCACTGCGCCAGGGCGGCGTCGTGGCCGTCTTCGAGTTGTTGGGCCGCCTGCAGGCAGGCGTGTGCCGCCGAGGGTGCCAGCGCGGTCAGGAACAGGGCGCTGACGGCGGCGTCGATCGCCACACCGCCCACCCGCAGGTGCCGGGTGCCGCGGCCGTCGACGAGTTGGCCGGTGCCGGTGCAGTAGTAGCCGGGCGTGGCTTTGCGTTCGCCGTCGTAGTAGACGGACAGTTTGCGCCCGCAGGTCCCGCAGGTGACCAGCCCTTGCAGCAGGGCGCAGCCCTCCCGCAGCGCGCCGGTGCCGGGTTGGTGGGCTTCGGGACGGATATTGGCGCCGATCCGGGTCTGGTTGCCCAGGTAGGTGTCCCAGTCGATGAATCCCTCGTGGTGGTCGATGAGGCAAACCTCCCACTCGTTGCGGGGCAGCACCTTTCGCCGTGTTCGCGGTGTCCCGTCGGAGCCGACGTAGCGGTGTTGGCCGGTGCGCCCGAAGGTATAGGCACCGCCGTAGGCGGGATGGGTCAAGATGTTGTGCACCGCGTGATAGGTCGGGTCGACCCAGACAATCCCGTCGGCCGCCGCGACGTATCCACTCCTGATCAACGGCAGTTTCAGGCCCTGGTCACGCAGCCACAACCACACTGCCCGCACCGAACCACGGCCGGCGAACTGCTCGAAGATGGCGGCGATAACGCCGCGGACGGCTTCGTTGGGGTGTTTGAGGATCTGTCCGTCGGCCTCGCCCCAGACCAGCCCGATCGGCAATCCGATGCGCAGTTCGCCGCGCGCGGCCTTGTTGCGCAGGCCGCCGTCGAGGCGGGCCCGCAGGATGTGCAGTTCGGCCTCTGACATGGTGCCTTTCATGCCGAGCAGCAGGCGGTCGTTGAACAATCCCGGATGGTAGACGCCGTCGGCGTCGGCGATCAGGGTGTCGGTCATCCCGGCCAGGTCCAGCAGCCGATACCAGTCGGCGTTGTTGCGGGCCAATCGGGAACACTCCAGCGACACCACCATCCCGACCTGCCCGAGCCCGACCCGGGTGACCAGATC
>DASQCE010000436.1:0-2279 GCA_035634855.1 Mycobacterium sp. | reverse complement strand
GACTTGAAACGGGAGAAGTTCGATCGGCGGCGCACAACGCCCGGCCCGCCGGGCCGGCGTCGGCTTGCCGTCCAACCGTGGCAGTGCGACCACCAGCTCTTTCCCGTCGCGCGTGATACCCCGTCCCGGCGGGATGTGGGCCAGCTGGCGCGCGCGCCTGCGGTCCATCTCGGAGTCGGCGGGGTCGCCGAGCCGCAGTTCGACGCGAGTGCCGATCTGGTCCTTCAGTGCCGGCCGTATCTCCGCCCAGCGAGAGGCGGTCACCACGACGTGAACCCCGAACGAAAGACCCTGAGCGGCAATGGCGGTGAGACTCGGCTCGAGAGGTTCGAATTCCTGGCGCAGGGTGGCCAAGCCATCGATGACAAGGAAGACATCGCCGAACGGATCGTCAGCGACCGCGGCATCACCGTCGGCACGTAGTCTGCGGTAATCAGCCATCGAGTCGATGCCTAAGCGGCGGAAACGCGCCTCCCGCGCCTGTAACACTGATTCGATTTCCGCGACCGTGCGCCGGCACAAGTCTGCATCGGACCGTCCGGCCACCGATCCCACATGCGGTACGTGCCTCAACGACGACAACGCACCGCCGCCGAAGTCCAGACAATAGAACTGGGCCGCGGACACGTCATGAGTGGCCGCGACAGCCATCACCAGTGTGCGCAGGGCCGTCGACTTGCCCGATTGCGGTGCGCCCACGATCGCGACATTGCCTGCTGCTCCTTGCAAGTCGACGGTCAATACGTCGCGGCGCTGATCGTATGGACAGTCGATCAAACCGATCGGTGCCGATAGCGGCCGATCCCCCCTGGCATCGGAGATGAGGACGTCGAGTGTCGGCGACTCCTTCAACGGCGGCAGCCACACCCGGTGCGCCGGCGTTCCGTGTCCCGCCAATCGGTTCAGCACGACGTCCATCAGCTTCGCCCCACGGGTTTCGCCGGGTGGCTGTTGTGGACACTCGGTCACCCGGCCGGTGGCCGCAGCGGTGAACGCTCTCGGCGCGCCCAGTGCATCGGCGTGCACCATCGGCGGCCTCTCGTGCGGCGCCGACACGAAGGCGGTCTGGAACCGCATCAACTCCCCAGACGCGGTCTTCAAATACGCGGCGCCGGGCGAATTTGGCAGATGATATGCATCGGGCACGCCGAGCACCGCTCGGGATTCACTGGCGGAGAACGTCTTCAGGCATATTCGGTAGGACAGATGGGTCTCCAACCCGCGCAGCCGCCCCTCATCGAGCCGTTGGCTGGCCAGCAACAGATGCATGCCCAGCGAGCGCCCCAGCCGGCCGATCGCGACAAAGAGTTCGGCGAACTCGGGGTGCTGACTGAGCAATTCGGAGAACTCGTCTACCACGATGAACAGCGCGGGGAGGGGTGGCATGGTGCGGCCCTGCGATCGGGCGTGTTCATAATCGGCCACGCTCGCGAAGCGGCCTGCGGCCCTCAGCAATTCCTGCCGACGGTTCATCTCACCGGCAAGTGCATCACGCATCCGCGCCACGAGGTGCGCCTCGTCGGCCAAGTTTGTGATGATCGCCGACACATGGCGTATCCGGTCAAGTCCGGGAAACGTCGCACCGCCCTTGAAGTCGACCAGCACCAGGTTGAGCACTTCCGGAGGATGGGTCGTAATCATGCCGAGGATCAACGTCCGCAGAAACTCTGACTTGCCAGACCCGGTGGCGCCTACACATAAGCCATGCGGGCCCATGCCGTTTCGCGCGGCCTCGTTGATGTCGAGTTCGACAGCATCGCCATGTTCGGACAAACCGATGGGCACCCGCAGAGGCCGGCGGCCCTGCCGGGTACCCCATTGCAGCGCGGGGTCGATGCTCGCGAGAACATCGATGCCCATCAGCTCAAGCCACCCGATCGTCGCCGACGGGTGTCTGGCTGCGGCATTGCAGGCGGGTCGGTAAGGGGCCAACCGTCGGGCGCACACCGCAGCTTGAGACGGTGTCAAACTATCCGGGCGCATGTCGCCGTCCAGACGCAGCTTCAGGCGCCGCCCAGCGGTGAAGGGCTGTTCGATCACAGGTGGCGAGCCGTCATCGACGACGATGACCACATGCGGTGACCGATTGTCGTCAAGCGGCCTGCAGCCGGCGATCGCCTCTCCGAGGCTGCGATAGGTCATCCGGAATGGCCCGACAGCGTCGAGCCACCCCGGATGCTGATGGTGCGGGAGCCACTTCAGCCAGTCCCATTCGGCGCCCGACGAGGGACCGACCACCGCGCCGATCCGGACATCGTCAGGGCCATGCAGGACCGCCA
>DASQCE010000435.1:0-2434 GCA_035634855.1 Mycobacterium sp. | reverse complement strand
GCTGGTCGGCGACGCCGCGTCGTTCGGAGTGATCGACCCCGACGTGCTGTGGTCGTGCACCACCTGCGGGGCGTGCGTCGAGCAGTGCCCGGTCGATATCGAGCACATCGACCACATCGTCGACATGCGCCGCTACCAGGTCCTGGTCGAGTCGGCGTTCCCGTCCGAGGCCGGCGTCATGCTGCGGAACCTGGAAAACAAGGGCAACCCGTGGGGGCTGGCCGACCGGGGCCGGGAGGAATGGACCGACGGACTCGACTTCGAGGTGCCGCGCGCCATCCCCGGCGGGCAGCTGCCCGCTGACATGGACTACCTGTTCTGGGTCGGCTGCGCCGGCGCGTTAGAAGATCGATCCAAGAAGGTCACCCGGGCCGTGGCCGAACTCCTGCACACGGCCGGAGTGAACTTCGCCATCCTCGGCGCGGCCGAAACCTGCACCGGCGACCCAGCCCGGCGGCTCGGCAACGAGTTCCTGTTCCAGATGCTCGGCATGCAGAACGTCGAAACCCTCGACTCGATCACCCGCGCCGCCCCGCTGAAGATCGTGGCGACCTGCCCGCACTGTTTCAACACACTGGCCAACGAATACCCACAACTCGGCGGGCATTTCGACGTGCTCCACCACACCGAACTGCTCCGCCGCCTCCTCACCGACGGAAGGCTCACCCCCATCCAACCCCTCGACGCCACCGTCACCTACCACGACCCGTGCTACCTCGGGCGGCACAACAAGGTCTACGCACCCCCGCGGGAGATCCTCAACGCCGTACCGTCACTCACCGCCAAAGAAATGCACCGCTGCAAAGAACGCGGCTTCTGCTGCGGCGCCGGCGGCGCCCGATTCTGGATGGAAGAAAAAATCGGGAAACGAGTCAACATCGAACGCACCGAAGAAGCCCTCGGCCTCGACCCCGACCTGATCTCCACCGCCTGCCCGTTCTGCATGGTCATGCTCACCGACGCCGTCACCGCCAAACAAGCCGACGGCACCGCCCGTGAGAGCGTGCAGGTGCTCGACGTAGCGCAGATCCTGCAGCAATCCCTCCAACCCAACCCCACCACCTGACGCCTCGACCCGCCTCCAGCCGGACGCTTCGAGCCGATCCATATGCACATACCGCTGCTCAGACAGCCCACCATGCATACAAATGCCGTGGCTGGCCGCCGCTAACGGCAGGGCGAGAGGCGCCGCCCCCGGCTCACTCGCTGTAGAGGGTGTCCAAGATATTGCGATAGCGGTCGAGGACGATCTTGCGGCGAACCTTCATGCTCGGCGTGATCAGACCGTCCTCGACGGTCAGCTCATGGTCGAGGATCGCGAATTTCTTAATGGATTCCCAGCGATTGAGCTGGCGGTTCAGCCGATCGACGTAATTCTGCATGGTGGCCCGGAACTTGTCGGATCGCGCGACCTCGGCGAACGAGGCGCCGCCCATGGCATTCTCGTTTGCCCAGGCGTGGACCGCGTCGGCGTCGAGTGCGATCAGCGCAACGCAATAGCTACGGCCCTCCCCGTCGATGACCAGCTGGCTGACGTACGGGCAGATGCCCTTGAAGGTGGCGTCGATGGCCGACGGCGCCACGTACTTGCCGTTCGAGGTCTTGAACATGTCTTTCTTGCGGTCGGTGATCCGCAACGCGCCGTTGGGCGCGACTTCGCCGATGTCGCCGGTGTGCAGCCAGCCGTCCGCGTCGAGGGCCTCAGCGGTGGCCTGGTCCTGGTTGTGGTAGCCGGCCATCACGCCGGGACCCTTGATGAGCACCTCGCCGTCCTCGGCAATGCGGAACTCGGTGCCGGGAAGCGGGTGGCCCACCGTCCCGAACAGGTACTCGGACGGGCGGTTGACAAAGGTCGCGGCGCTGCTCTCGGTCATCCCGTAGCCCTCGAGGATCAGGACGCCAGCGGCATCGAACCACTCCGCGACGTCGCGGTTGAGAGCGGCGGACCCGGAGATGAAGAACCGCAGCCGTCCGCCGAATCGCTCACGGATCTTGCCGAAGACGAGCCGATCGGCAACCGCGTACTGCGCCGAGAGCAGGGCGGACGGGCGCTCGCCGGCCTGCCGGGCCCGGACGACCTTGACCCCCACATCGAACGCCCAGTCGAAGATCTTGGCTTTGACGCCGCCCTCTCCGTGGCCGAGGGCGACAATGCGGGCATGCGCCTTCTCGAAGATGCGGGGCGCCGCCCCCATGATCGTCGGCCGGACGACGGCCAGGTTGTCCACAATCTTGTCGACCCGTCCGTCGATTGCGGTGGGAAAGCCGATCTGCAACGGCAGGGTGAGCAGCACCTTGCCGAAGACGTGGGACAGCGGCAGCCACAGGTACTGCAAGTCATCGGCCCGCAGGATGCGGACTGAGTCGACAGAGGCGGCCTCGTAAGTCCAGGCCGAGTGGAGCAACCGCACACCCTTGGGCCGTCCGGTCGTTC
>DASQCE010000434.1:0-22364 GCA_035634855.1 Mycobacterium sp. | reverse complement strand
AGCAGACCGAGGCCGACCACGACGACGCTCATCAGCGCCGACCACATCAGCACCTTCAGGCCCCGAACCGTGCGGCGGCCAAGCCTTTTCGTCTCGTCCGGCGGCCCGCCCATGATGCGGCGCTTGGCCTCTCGGCGGGCCCGCTCGATCGCGGTCGCCCGGGCCTGGGCCGCACGACGCTCCTCACGTTCCCGACGTGCCCGTCGTCGCGGACCCTCGTAGTCGGCTGCGGCGGCGGGAGGCAGCGTCGCTTCTTGCGAGGCGTCGGCCTCGCCGGTGTTCGCGTCGGTCGGCTCGGTCATCGGAAGGCCCTCCCCGGCCCGCCCGGTGCGCTGCGGTTGGCCTTCGCCTGCAGTGCCGCGAGGATTTCCTTTCCGAGCATCGTGACGTCGCCTGCACCCATGGTCACTACGACGTCGCCCGGATCGGCCGCCGCCGCCACCCGTTCGGCCACCGCGGAGAAGTCGGGCACGTAAGTCACCGGCACGCCGACATGGTCGGCGATCATCGCCCCGCTCACGCCTGCCATCGGCTGTTCGCGTGCGGCATAGACGTCGAGGACGAATACCTCGTCGGCCGCATTTAGCGCTTGGCCGAATTCGCGCGCGAACGCCTTTGTCCGCGAATACAAGTGGGGTTGGAACACGACGATGGACTGGCCTTGGAAACCGGGGTCGCCCTGCTGGGCCACCGCCCGCACAGCCGTCAGCGTGGCGCGCACCTCAGTCGGATGATGGGCGTAATCGTCGAAGACCCGTACGCCGTTGGTGGTGCCGACCAGCTCGAAGCGCCGCCGCACCCCCTCGAATCCGGCAAGTCCGTCGAGCACGCTGTCTGGCTGCGCGCCGATGTCGATCGCCGCCAGTAGCGCGCCGAGCGCGTTGAGCGCCATGTGCCTGCCTGGCACCGCAAGCCGCATCACCCGCGGGTGCGCTTCGCCTTGGAGCAGGACGTGTGCAACCGCGCCGGTGCCCTGCTGCTCCCATTCCAGGAGGGTGGCTGCCAGCGGCTGCGCCGGATCGCTTCCGTAGCGCAGCACGCGGATGCCCAGTGCGGCGGTGCGCTCGGCCAGTCCGGCCGCGCCGGCGTCATCGGTGCAAACCACCAGCACCCCACCGGGTTTCACGCGCTCCACGAATCCGTCGAACACCGCGCCGTACGCCTCGGCGCTTCCGAAGAAATCCAGGTGATCGGCCTCGATGTTGGTCACCACCGCGACATCGGGGGTGTATTCGAGCAGCGAGCCGTCGCTTTCGTCGGCCTCCGCGACGAAACAGTCCCCGCTGCCGTGGTGAGCATTGGTGCCCGCCTCGCCGAGATCGCCGCCCACCGCGAACGATGGGTCAAACCCGCTGTGCTGCAACGCCACGATGAGCATCGACGTGGTGGTGGTCTTGCCGTGGGTGCCGGTGACCATCAGCGTGGTGTGTCCGGCCATCAACTTGGCCAGCACCACGGGTCGCAGGATCACCGGGATGCCGCGGCGACGCGCCTCGACCAGTTCGGGATTGGTCTTGGGAATGGCGGCGTGCGTGGTGACCACCACGGTCGGCCCGCCGGGCAACAGGTCCAGTGACGACTCGTCGTGCCCGATGCGAATCGACGCGCCGCGGGCGCGCAGCGCCACCACGCCGCGCGACTCCTTGGCGTCCGAACCCGATACCAGGCCACCGCGGTCCAGCAGGATGCGGGCGATGCCCGACATGCCCGCTCCCCCGATGCCGACCATATGCACCCGCTGCAGCTCATCGGGCAAGGTTTGATGTCGCCGGGCGTCCGGCTCCGGAGATTTCGCGTTCACCGCAACCGCTTTCGGTTGTTGCGGGAACTGCGTGCGACGTCGAGGGCGACCTCCGCGACGCGCTGCGCGGCGTCACGATGCCCCGCTAGCGCCGCGGCCGCAGTCATCTGCTGCAGTCGCCCGGCGTCGTTGAGCAGGCTGGTGACCGTGTCGGCGACGAAGGATGGGGTCAGGTCGGCGTCGTCGACAATGAGACCGCCGCCGGCATTTACCACCGGCAGCGCGTTGAGACGCTGCTCGCCGTTGCCGATCGGCAGGGGCACGTAGACCGCGGGCAGGCCGACGTCTGTCACCTCGGCGACCGTCATCGCACCGGACCGGCAGACGGCAAGGTCCGCTGCGGCGTACGCCAGGTCCATCCGGTCCAGATACGGCACGGCGACGTAGGGCGGGTCACCGTCGGCGGACTCGCGCAGATCGAGGGTGTTCTTCGGCCCGTGGGCGTGCAGCACCGAAATACCGCCCACGGCAAGATCTTTGGCCGCCGCAGCCACCGCTTGGTTGATTCGCTGGGCGCCCTGCGAGCCGCCGAACACCAGCAACACCCGTGCGTCGCCGGCGAAGCCGAAATGTGCCCGCGCCTCGGCCCGAAGCGCCATCCGGTCCAGCGAGGTGATCGCGGCCCGCACGGGCACCCCGACGACCTCGACGCCGCGAAGCCCGGGATCCGGCACCGCCGACAGCACGCGTTTGGCCGATCGCGCGCCGACGCGGTTCGCCCAGCCCGCGGTCGCGTTGGCCTCGTGAACCACGACAGGAACGGGGCGGCGCCGAAGGGGTCCGCCGCGCGCCGCCAGGTACGCGGGCAGCGCGACGTACCCGCCGAACCCGATGACCACGTCCGCCTCGACGTCGTCGAGCACCGCACGGGTCTGCCGGACCGCCCGCCGCACCCGCAGTGGCAGCCGCATCAGGTCACCCGACGGCTTGCGCGGCAGCGGGACCGGCGTGATCAACTCGAGGTGGTAGCCGCGCTCGGGCACCAGCCGGGTCTCCAGACCTCGCGGCGTGCCGAGCGCGGTGATCCGCACATCGGGGTCAAGCGCGGTCAGGGCGTCGGCCACGGCCATCGCAGGTTCGACGTGCCCCGCGGTGCCGCCGCCAGCGAGGACGATCGAGATCCCCCGGTCGTCCCCCTGCCCGTCGGGCGGGTGGGCCCACCGCTTGCGAGGGGAGTGCCCCCAACGCTCGCCCGGCGGGACAGAAGTAGTCACCCGTAACGCTGACCTTCCAGTGTGCGAGCCCGACGGCCCTGATTGCGCTGGCCAGCATCCTGACGGCCGGCCTTAGCCGATCGCTGGCCGCCTCCATGATGCCCTGCGCGTCGTTCCTGGCGGTCGGCCGGATGGGGCTTGCGCTTCTTGTCGGCGGTGGTCTTGCGGTCGGGCTTGGCCGCGGGCTTGGCCGGCGGCGCTGCCGGCTTGGACCGCAGGCGGTCGCGGAGCACCTCGGTGCGGGTGGGCACGTAAGGCTCGGGCAGCGGAAGCCGCAGCAGCCGGTTCACCCGATCCTCGCGCCCGGCCCGCAGCGCGGCCACCGCCTCGGGTTCGTGCCGAGCTGCATTCGCCATGATGCCGATTATCAGAAGTGTTGTCGCCGTTGAGGTTCCGCCGGCTGAGATCAGCGGCAGCTGCAGACCGGTGACCGGCAGCAGGCCGACCACGTAGCCCACGTTGATGAACACCTGGCCCAGCACCCACAGCGTCGCGGTCGAGGTGAGCAGCCGCAGGAACGGGTCGGCGGAGCGACGCGCAATCCGCATTCCGGTGTAGGCGAACAGCCCGAACAGGCACAGCAGCGCGACGGCGCCGACGAAGCCGAGTTCCTCGCCGATGATCGCGAAGATGAAGTCGTTGTGGGCGTTGGGGAGATAGTTCCACTTGGCGGTGCCCTGCCCCAGCCCGTCCCCGAACACGCCGCCATTGGCCAGCGCGAAACGGGCCTGGCGGGCCTGGTAGCCGGAGCCCTGGGTATCGGCACCGGGGTTGAGCCAGGACTGCACGCGGTCGGATCGATAGCCCTCGGACACCGCCAGCACGGCCGCCGAGGCTATGACGGCGATCAGCGAGGACAGGAACACCCGCAGCGGCAGCCCCGCGTACCACAGCAGGCCGAGGAGGATGATGCCCAGCGACACCGTCTGCCCGAGGTCCGGCTGCGCCACGATCAGCGCCAGCGCAATGACGGCGGCGGGCACGAGCGGGATCAACATCTCGCGCAGCGACGCGCGCTCCATGCGCCGGGCGGCCAGCAGGTGCGCACCCCAGATGGCGAACGCGATCTTCGCCAGTTCGGAGGGCTGCATGGAGAATCCCGCGAACACGAACCAGCCGCGAGAACCGTTGGCTTCCTTGCCGATTCCCGGGATGAGCACAAGGACGAGCATGATGATGGTGATTGCGAACCCACTGAACGCCATGCCGCGCATCAGGTGCACGGGCATCCGAAGCGCGATGTAGAACGCGATCAGCCCGACGATCGTCCACAGCACCTGTCTGCCGAAGATCGCCCACGGGGAACCGTCCTCATCGTACGAGTGCACCCCTGACGCGGACAGCACCATGATCAGACCGAGTGTGATCAACAGCGCCGTGACCGCGATGATGAGGTGAAACGACGTCATGGGGCGGCCCAGCCACGCGCCGAACCGGGTGCGCGGCCCGCGGACCTCGGTGGTCGCCTCGGCGGCCGCCGCATCCGTGGCCGCCTTGGTCCGCCGGTGCCGCAACCGGGTCAGGATGTTGCTCATGGTCGGTTACCGGGTCAGAGCAGTTACGGCCGAGGCGAACGCGTCGCCGCGCTGGCCATAGCCGCTGAACTGGTCGAAGGACGCACCGGCTGGGGCCAGTAACACGGTGTCGCCGGGGTCGGCCAACGCTCGGGCGGCGTCGACGACCGCGGCCATCACCGCGTCGCTGACGGACCGCCCACTCACATCGACCACTCGAGTCACATGATTCACAGCAGACTCAATTTGCCCAGGCACCCCAGAATCCTCCCCTGTCGCAAGCTCGACTATGGGGACATCCGGGGCGTGTCGCGATAACGCGTCGCGGATCAGGGTGCGGTCGCGGCCGATCAAAACCGCTCCGACCAGGCGGTTCGCCACTGCAGTGACCAGTTCATCGACCGACGCGCCCTTCAGCAGACCGCCGGCGATCCACACCACTCGCGGGTACGCAGTAATCGACGCCTGTGCCGCGTGCGGGTTGGTGGCCTTGGAGTCGTCGACATACGTGACGCCGTCGACAATGGCGATCACCTCGGCGCGGTGCCTGCCCACCCGGAAGGCCGCCAGCGCGTCGGCGATGGCGTGCGGCGGCGCGTCGACGGCGCGGGCCAGCGCCGCGGCGGCCAGCGCGTCGAGCACCCCGACGGGACCTGCCACCGGGATCGATGCCGTCTCGGCCAGCGCCAGCTGTTCGCCGAACGCGTTGTCGACGAGCACACCGTCGCGCACGCCCAGCTCGCCGCGCGCCGGCTCGCCGAGCCGGAAACCGACCCGCACGGGCGCGGCGGCGGTTGGCAGCAGGCCTGCCGCGACCGGGTCGTCGAGCCCGACGACGGCAACCCGGCCGTCCAGCACGCGGGCCTTGTCGCGCGCGTAGGCGTCGATCGTGCCGTGCCAGTCGAGGTGGTCCTCGGCGACGTTGAGCACCACGCCGGCCTCCGGACGCAATGACGGCGCCCAGTGCAGCTGAAAGCTCGACAGCTCGACGGCCAGCAGCTCGGCAGGCTGATCCAAGACGTCGAGCACGGGTTCGCCGATGTTGCCGCATAGCAGCGCCCGGCGGCCGGCGGCCACCAGCATCGCGTGCAGCATCGACGTCGTGGTGGTCTTGCCGTTGGTGCCGGTCACGACAAGCCAGCGCCGCGGCGGTCCGTAGCGGCCGGAATTGTCCAGGCGCCACGCCAATTCGACGTCACCCCAGACCGGTACCCCGGCCGCGGCGGCAGCGACCAGCACCGGCGCGGTGGGCGGCAGGCCGGGGCTGGTGACGACGAGGTCGAACTCGGCGATCTTTTCGGCGGCGTTGGCTGGATCGATCACTGCGACACCGTTCTGCGCGAAGGCCGTCAGCGCGGACGGGCTGTCGTCGGTGAGCGTGGCACGCGCGCCGAGCGGCGTCAGCGCGGCAAGAATGGCGCGACCGGTGACGCGCGCACCGGCGACCAGGACGGCGGCTCCTGACAGCTCCACGTCAGGCCCCGACGGTGGTCAGCCACTCGCTGTAGAAGAGCGCAACCCCGAGACCGCAGGCGATCGCCGTGAGCAGCCAGAACCGGATGATCACCGTGGTTTCCGCCCAGCCGACGAGTTCGAAGTGGTGATGGAACGGCGCCATCCGGAACACCCGGCGGCCCGTGGTGCGGAAAGCCATGATCTGCACGACGACCGAGGTCACCTCCGCGACGAACAACGCACCGAGCACGACCGCCAGCATTTCGGTACGGCTGGCCACCGACAGCCCGGCGATGATGCCGCCGAGTGCCAGTGAGCCGGTGTCGCCCATGAAGATCTTGGCGGGCGCGGCGTTCCACCACAGAAAACCGACACATGCCCCGGCCGTGGCGGCCGCGATGATCGCGAGGTCCAGCGGATCGCGGACGTTATAGCAGCCGAGGCCCGGGCTGGTCGCGCAGGCGTTGCGGAACTGCCAGAACGTGATCAGCACATAGGCCGCGCATACCATGGCCATCGCCCCGGCTGCCAGCCCGTCGAGGCCGTCGGTGAAATTCACCGCGTTTGACCAGGCGCTGACGATGACGATGCAGAACAACACGAATACCGCGGGCGCCAGGGTGACCGTGGCGATCTCGCGCACGTACGACAGTTCGGCACTCCCCGGTGTCAGCCCGTCCGAGTTGCGGAACTGCAGTGCCAACACGCCGAACAGCACGGCGGCGGCCAGGATGCCGACGGTCTTCGCGGTCTTGTTCAGGCCGAGATTGCGCGCGCGACGGATCTTGATCAGGTCGTCGACGAAACCGACGGCGCCGAGCGCGGTGGCAAGACCCAACACCAGCCAGCCCGACGCGGACGGCCCGTTGCCATCCATGACGATGCCGATCAATTGCGTGCCCAGGTATCCCGCCCAAATGCCCGCGACGATCGCGACGCCACCCATCGACGGTGTGCCGCGCTTCTTGTGGTGGCTCGGCGGCCCGTCTTCGCGGATCTCGTGCCCGAACCCCTGGCGGGTGAACAGCCGGATCAGGACCGGCGTGAGAAGGATCGATACCGTCAGCGCAATGGCGACGGCGATGAGGATTTGCCTCATCCGCGAACGTCCTCGGCGACCAGTGCGTCGGCCAGGGCACCGAGCCCGGCCGCGTTCGAGGCTTTCACCAGCACCACGTCTCCTGCCTGCAGTTCCGCCCGCAGTAATGCCAGCGCGGCGTCGGCGTCGGCGACCATGGTGGATTCGGAACCCCATGACCCCTCCATGACCGCCCCGTGGTGCATGGCGCTCATAGACCTCCCGGTTCCCACGACGATGAGTCGTGACACATCTAATCGCACCGCCAATCGGCCGATGCGGTCATGCTCGGATATCGCGTCGTCGCCGAGCTCTGCCATCTCGCCGAGCACCGCCCAGCTGCGGCGTTTTTCTGACGCTTCGCTGGCGATGGCGGCCAGCGCCTTCAGCCCGGCCCGCATGGAGTCCGGGTTGGCGTTGTAGGCGTCATTGATGACTGTGACGCCGTCGCCGCGGGTCGCGACCTGCATGCGGTGCTTGGACGCCGGGCCCGCCACCGCCAGCGCGGCCGCCACCTGTTCGAGACTGGCGCCGCATTCCACCGCGACGGCGGCGGCGCACAGCGCGTTCGACACCTGGTGGTCGCCGTGTACGGCCAAGGCTATGTCTATCTGGCGGTCGGCGGTGTGCAACGTGAACCGCGGCCGGGCCAGCGCGTCGAGCGTGACGGGGCCGGCCCAGACGTCGGCGGCCGAAGTGCGACCCACCCGCACGACCCGCGCGGACGTCTGGTCGGCCATCGCCGCCACCGCGGCGTCGTCGACGTTGAGTATCACCACCCCGGACGACGGAACAGCTTGCGGCAGTTCGGCTTTCGTTGCCGCAATGGCCTCCCTGGAACCGAATTCACCGAGGTGCGCGGTTCCGACGTTCAGCACGACCCCGATCGACGGCGGTGCTATCGATGCGAGAGCGGCGATGTTGCCCTGATGGCGCGCCGACATTTCGAGGACGAGGTAGTCGGTGGATTCCGTCGCGCGCAGCACAGTCCACGGGTGGCCGAGCTCGTTGTTGAAGGAGCCCGGCGGTGCGACGACTTCGCCCAGCGGGGCGAGCACCGCGGCGAGCAGATCCTTGGTCGACGTCTTACCGGACGATCCGGTGATGCCGACGATGGTCAGCCCACCGTCGACGAGTTCGGCGGCGACCGCGGCGGCCAGCCGCGCCAGCGCCGCGAGCACCGCGGCGCCCGAGCCGTCGGTGTCGTGTTCGAGCACGCTGGCCGCAGAGTCGCGGGCAGGTTCGGGTTCGACGACGATCGCAGGCACGCCCACCGGCCGCGCGGCCAGCACCGCGACGGCGCCCGCACCGAAAGCAGCAGCGGCGAAGTCGTGGCCGTCGGAGCGCGCCCCCGGCAGCGCCAGGAACATACCGCCGGGCGTCACTGCGCGCGAATCGAATTCGACGGTCCCGGTGACACGGGTTGCGGCCGCCTCTTCCGGGGATATGCCGGCGAGCCTTCCGCCGACGATGTCGGCGATCTGGGCGACGGTCAGATCGATCATGTGGCGGTCCCCAGCGCAGCGGCGAGTTCCTCGCGGTCGTCGAAGGGCCGGGTCTGGCCGTGGCTGGTCTGACCCACCTCGTGGCCCTTACCCGCGATCAGCACGACGTCACCCGGCCGCGCCCAGGCCACCGCGTGATCGATGGCCTCGCGACGATCGCCGATCTCGACCACCTGCGCCGCTGTGCCCGCGGCGATCACACCAGCCATGATCGCGGCCCTGATATCGGCGGGTTCCTCGTCGCGGGGATTGTCGTCGGTGACCACCACCAGGTCGGCCAGCTCGGCGGCGACGCGACCCATCGGCTCGCGCTTGCCCGGGTCACGGTTGCCGCCGGCACCGAACACCACGGCGACCCGGCCTCTGCTCTGCGCGCGCAGCGTCTCGAGAACCGCCCGCAGCGCCCCGGGTTTATGCGCGTAGTCGACCAGGGCGAGAAACCCCTGGCCGCGATCGATTGACTCCAGCCGGCCGGGCACCTTCGCGCTGCGCAGCCCCGGTGCGGCCTGCTCGGGTGACACTCCGACGGCATCCAGCAGCGCGACCGCCAGCAGGCAGTTGGCGACGTTGTACCGACCAGGCAGCCCGATCCGCAGCCCGTGATGCACGCCCGCCGGGTCGACGGCCACGAACTCCTGGGCGCCCAGCTCAACCGTATCGACGTTCTCCGCGCGCCAGTCGGCGTCGCGGCCGGCCGCGCTCACGGATACAGGATTGTGCGCGACGCGGGCCATGGCACGTCCCGCGTCATCGTCGATGCAGATCACGGAAGTGCTTGCGCGCGCCTGCGAGCCGGGATCGAACAGCCGTGCCTTGGCGTCGAAATAGTCCTGCATCGTCGGGTGGAAGTCGAGGTGGTCGCGCGACAGATTGGTGAACCCTCCGACCGCGAAGTGCACGCCGTCGACACGGCCCAATGTCAGCGCGTGACTGGACACCTCCATCACCACCGTGTCGACGCCCTGTTCGACCATCAGCGCCAGCAGCGCCTGCAGATCGGGCGCCTCGGGTGTGGTCAGCGCGCTGGGCTGATCGCGTCCGTCGATACGGACGCCGACAGTGCCAATCAGTCCGGCCACCCGCTCAGCCGATCGCAGGCCGGCCTCCGCCAGATACGTCGTAGTGGTCTTGCCCGACGTTCCGGTGACGCCGATGACACGCAGCCGATCCGACGGATGCCCATAGACGGTGGCCGCCAACTCGCCCAACACCGAACGCGGGTCGGGATGAACCAAGACAGGAATGTCCCCGACGGCTGTGGCCGTATTCGCCGCCCCGGCGGCGCGCGCCATCGCGTCGACGCCGGCTGCGTCGGTGAGCACCGCGACGGCGCCCTGTATCACCGCATCGGCGGCGTAGCGCCCGCCATGCGACGACGCCCCCGGCAGCGCCGCGAACAAATCGCCGGGCTGCGCGTTCTGGCCGCGCAGCGTCACCCCGGTGACCTGGACGTTCGGCACCGTGGCGCCGCCTGCGGGCACGGCCCGCACCTGGTCGGCCAGCCGCCCCAGCACTTCGCCGACGGAATGGTGGGGACGCAGGTTCATGGCCATGACACAGTACCGGCCTGGCTGTGGCTCTCCCCTCGCAAGCTGGGGACCCCAACCCGCTCAGTCGGCTTGAAGTGTCAGCATCGGCCCCGGGTCGGGCGACAGCGGCACGTTCTCCCGCTGCAACAGCCAGGCGGCGATGTTGTGGAACAACGGTGCCATCGTCGTGCCGGGCTGGCCCTCGGCCGTCCGTTGCGGGTTGTCGGCCATGATGCCGACGACGTAACGGGGATTGTCGGCGGGGGCCATGCCCGCGAAGGTGATCCAGTAGACGTTGTCGTAGTAGCAGCCGCAACCGGGGTTGATCTGCTGCGCGGTGCCGGTCTTGCCGGCGACCTGGTAGCCCTCCACGGCAGCCAGGGGCCCGGTGCCCTGCTGCACACCCCTCGGGTCGTGTTGGACTGTGGCGCGCAGCATCTGTCGAACGGTTTGCGCGGTTTGCGGTGAGACCACCCGCTCCCCTGCAGGCCGGGGTTCGTCGGTGTGGGTGCCGTCGGCGGCGATCGTGGTCTTGATGATGCGCGGCGGGACGCGCACGCCGTCGTTGGCGATCGCCTGGTACATGCCGGTCATCTGCAGCAGGGTCATCGAAAGACCTTGGCCGATCGGCAGGTTGGAAAACGTGCTGCCCGACCACTGGTCGATCGGAGGCACCAGCCCCGCGCTCTCGCCCGGCAGCCCGACGCCGGTTCGCTGGCCGAGACCGAACTTCTGGAGCATGTCGGCGTAGCGCTGCGGGCCGATCCGCTGCGCCAGCATAAGCGTGCCGACGTTCGACGACTTACCGAAGACGCCCGTCGTCGTGTACGGCATCGTGCCGTGCTCCCAGGCGTCGTGCACATTGACGCCGCCCATGTCGATCGAGCCGGGGACCTGTAGTACCTCGTCGGGGTTGGACAGGCCGAATTCGATCACCGATGCAGCGGTGACGATCTTGTTCACCGAGCCCGGCTCATAGGGTGACGACACAGCCGGGTTGCCCAGTTCCCGGTCCTCCTGACGGCCGATGTCCTGGCTCGGGTCGAACGTGTTGTCGTTCGACATGGCAAGCACCTCACCGGTTTTCGCGTCCAGCACCACGGCCGACACGTTCTTGGCGCCGGACAGGTTCTTGGCCTGCTGGACCTGCTGCTGAACGTAGAACTGGATGTCGTCGTCGAGGGTCAGCATCACCGTCGAACCGTCCACCGCGTCGTGCCGGTTGCGATAGCTGCCCGGGATCACCACTCCGTCGGAGCCGCGGTCATAGGTGATGGAGCCGTCGGTGCCCGCCAGCGACGCGTCGAGTGAATCCTCAAGTCCGAGAAGGCCATGGCCATCCCAGTCGATACCACCGACGATGTTGGCCGCCAGTGATCCGCCGGGATACTGGCGCAGGTCCTGGCGCTCGGAGCCGACTTCGGGGAACTTTTTGGTGATCGCGTCGGCGATGGCCGGATCGACCGCGCGCGCCAGATAGACGAACGAGTCGTTGCTGGTGAGTTTCTTCAGCACGGTCGTGGCGTCGGGCTTGTTGTTGAGCCGCAACGCGATTTCGGCGGCGATGGCGCGCAGGCGCCGCGCAGGGTCCGGCGCCTGCGGCGTTTTCGCCTTGGCCTCTTCGAGCTGCTTGCGGATCTTGACCGGCTGGAAGGTCAGCGCGCGGGCCTCGATGGTGAAGGCCAGCTTGTCGTTGTTGCGATCGACGATCGCACCGCGCACGGCCTTCTCCACGTCGGTGACCTTCAGCTGACCCGCCGCCTCGGCGCGCAGGGCCGGCGCCTTGGGCACCTGCAGGGTGAACAGCTGCGCGGCGGCGACCAGCAGCACTACGAAGATGACGGCGTTGCCCGTCCGATGCCGGAACACGAATGACGCGCTGCGCAAACCATTTTCGGCCGTAGGCTCGCGCGTCCGTCGGGCCCGCGCCGAGCGCTCCTGACTGGGTTGCGCCTTGCGCGCTTTCGGCCTGCCCGGGCCGTGGCCCCGATTGTCACCGCGGCTCATGCGGGGGCGCCGGGAAGTAGCCCGGCCACGGCCGGGGCCGCCTGCGGCGGACCTGCGTCAAGCGGCCCAGCGGGCGCCTCCGCGGGCGGGACGGCGGGTGCGGCAGGCGCGTCGGCAGGTGGTGCAGCAGGCACAACCGCCGGGCCCAGCGCGGGCGTCTGTCCCGTGGCGGCGTGCGGGACCTCGACACCCGGCGGAACTGCCAGCGGCGCTGCCGGTGCCCCGGGCGCCGAAGGCTCGACCCCCGGCAGCGGAGCGGGTGCCAGCGGAGCACGCGGCGGCATGCGGACGGTGACCTCGCGCGGCTCCACGACGCGCGGCGGGGGCGGCGGCGGCGGACCCTCCTCCGGCAGCGGCGTGTTCAGCGGTGGTGGGGCGATGCCCTGAGCGGGCTTGGGGGTTCCGACCACGACCCAGTTACCCGACGGATCCTGCACGAGGTGCGCGGTATCCCCGGTCGGGATCATGCCGAGGTTGCGGGCGGCCTCGGCCAGCGCGGGGGCGGCTTGGGCTTCGAGCACCTGACGTTCGAGCGCTTCCTTCTGTTGCAACAGCGCCTGATTGGTCTCTCGCGCATGGCTCAACTGGTAGGAGCGCTCCGCGGCGTCGGTCGACAGCCACAGCGTGACGCCAAGGCCGACGCCGAGCGACCCGATCACCAGCACCACGAACGGCACCCTTGCGACTAGGGCACGTGGGTTCAGCTCGATGGAGGCCAGCTTGACAATGAGCCGCTCACGGAGCGGCCGCCGGACGACCTTGGGCGCCTTTGCCTTTCGTGCCTTTGCCCGCGCCTTGGCCTGACTGGCGTTCTTCGGCCGGGCCGGCCCGTCAGTGGGCCGCGGGATCGGATTGGTCGCAGGCGCTGAGCGCTGCGGGCGCTGCTCACGGGTCGGCTTGCGCCTACGCGGCGGCGCTTCGGCCCGGCGGCGGGTGGTGTTGCGGCTCGTGCGGCGGGGTTCGTCGCGGCCGCGTGCCGGCGCACGCTTCTTTGTCTTCATGGTTATCCCCCAACCTTTTCCAGTGCCCGTAGCCGCACGGACGCGCTACGCGGATTGACTGCGATCTCCGCGGGGCCTGCACGTTCGGCTCCGCGGGTCAGAGCGACGAATTCCGGTCCGTGGCCAGGCAATTCGACGGGTAGGCCGGGCGGGGTGCGTGACGCGGTGGCGGCGGCGAACTGGTTCTTGACGATGCGGTCTTCCAGCGACTGATAGGCCATCACGACGATTCGGCCGCCAGGGGCCAACGCGCCGAGTGCCGCGGGAAGCGCGTCACGCAGCGAGTCCAGCTCACCGTTGACGACGATGCGCAACGCCTGGAAGGTGCGCTTGGCGGGATGCCCGCCGGTACGCCGGGCCGGCGCGGGGATCGCCTGATACAGCAGCTCCACCAGCTCACCGGTGGTGGCGAACGGCCGATCCATCCGCCTGCGGATGATCTGCGCGGCGATGCGACCGGCGAACCGCTCCTCGCCGAATTCCCGCAGCACCCGTGTCAGCGTCTTTTCGTCGTAGGTGTTGACGACCTCGGCCGCGGTGAGCTCCGCATCGGGATCCATCCGCATGTCCAGTGGCGCGTCGGCGGAGTAGGAGAAGCCGCGCGCGGTGCGGTCCAGCTGCATCGACGACACGCCGAGGTCGAACAGGATGCCGTGCACTTGGCTTGTCCAGTAACCGGTTTCGGCCAGCACGCTCTCGATGCCGTCGTAGCGGGTGCGCACCAGCATGACCCGGTCACCGAACTGTGCCAGCCGCTCGCCTGCGATCCACAGGGCGTCGGGGTCACGGTCGAGACCGATCAGCCGCAGGCCCGGCAGCTCGGTGAGGAAGCGCTCGGCGTGCCCGCCGGCCCCGAGAGTCGCGTCGATGAGGACGGCGCCCTCGCCGTCGGCGTTCTGTCGAGTGAGCGCGGGAGTCAACAGCTCCACACAGCGGTCGATCAGGACCGGGATGTGCCCGTGGTCTGCGTCTGATTTCGAGGCCATCGCAACCTCTTTGATGAGGGCCCCTGCACCGAGGTCCCTGTCCGAGAGCGCGGACCTGACGTTGGGGAAGTACGCCAGGGCCGGTTCGGGCAGAGGCCACGATGCACGGGCGAGGGCCGCGTCAACGGCCTGGTTAAATAATGTCGTGTAGTGCTTCATCGGTGGCCGCGGAGAAGTTTTCTTCGTGGGTCTGCTGGTAGGACTGCCATGCCGCTGAGTCCCAGATCTCCAAGTAGTCAACCGATCCGATCACGACGCACTCCTTGGACAGATTCGCGTAGCGGCGGTGGTCGGCCGACAACGTGATGCGGCCTTGCGCGTCGGGATGCTGCTCGTCGGTGGCGGCGGCCAGGTTACGAAGGAATGCGCGGGCGTCCGGATTGCTCCGCGACGCCTGCGACGCTCGTCGAGCCAGCTTTTCGAACTCGGCGCGCGGGTAGACGGCGAGGCTGTGATCCTGGCTCTTGGTGACCATCAACCCTCCTGCCAACGCGTCGCGGAACTTGGCGGGCAGCGTGAGCCGCCCCTTGTCGTCGAGCTTCGGCGTGTAGGTGCCGAGAAACACCCCGCCACCTCCTACCACTCGGTTGAACCCCGAGTCGCTTCGCTCCTGCCCACCGGACGGAGCCCCGGTCGCTCCGTTGTCTGCCACCTTACCCCACAATCCCCCACATTGCTCCATTTGATAGCAAAACTGGCGCGTACGATCCCACCAGGCCCCCACATCCAGGTGTTTTCGCGGGCTTACCGGGGACCGTTGACGCCCGCCGTTGGGCAAAACCGCTGGTAAACGCCGCTGATGGGATCAGTGGGGCGGTGTGGGGAGAACTCGCGAGACGATCGCCCACAAAAAAGGGGTAGCCCATCGTGGGCTACCCCTCGGCTCGGTAACGGCCTACTCGTCGAACCGCCGGCGGAACCGGTCTTCCATCCGGCTGGTGAACGATCCACCAGAGCCCTTGGAGCGCTTCTGGCGTGACCCACCCTGGTCCGATCCGGCACGATCGCGGCTCCCGGAAACCCGTGGCCCCGTGATGGCGAAGATCACTCCGCCGAACATCACCAGGAATCCGATCACGGACAGAATCGGGAAGCTGCCAATCATGGTGGCCTTGAACGCGACGCCGCAAACCAGCATGGCCAGACCGATCACGAAGAGTGCTGCGCCCTGCAGACGGCGCCGCGCCGAGGGTGCGCGTAGAGTCCCACCGCGAACGCTCGACGCGAACTTGGGGTCCTCGGCATAGAGCGCGCTCTCGATCTGGTCGAGCATGCGCTGCTCATGATCGGAGAGTGGCATTCGTCCCTCCTTGCCGGCCCTGCCGTCTAAATGTACAAACTCGTGTACGCCCGCATTTACGGGCACCTAACTGTCATGATACGAGGTCAATCTGAGCCGTACCACCTAGTTCGACGGTCGATTCTATGACGGGCGCGGTCGCTGTGAGTCAGTACCTCTCTCAGCCGATAATGGTGTGGAAAACACCGCGTGATTCCCGGAGGGCAACGAGAAGTTGGCGACATTTCTCATCGATCTGTCGCCGAGCGATATGCAACGCCGGCTCGGTGACGCGCTCGCGGTGTATGTCGATGCCATGCGATACCCGCGCGGCACCGAAGACCAGCGCGCGTCGATGTGGCTCGAACACACCCGCAGGCACGGCTGGAAGGCCGTCGCGGCGGTCGAGGTGCCCGATCAATACGACGTCACCGATATGTCGGCCGCGGTGATGGCCGCCGCGCCGATGCTCGGGGTGGCGTATGGCTACTGCGGCGCACCAGATCAGTGGTGGCAGCAGCAGGTGGTGCAAGGCCTGTATCGGGTCGGCGCCGACAGAGTGCGGATCGCGGAGCTGATGACGAGCTACTTCGAGCTGACCGAGCTGCATATCGCGCCCCGCGCGCAGGGCCGCGGCCTCGGCGAGGCGCTGGCCAGGCGACTGCTCGCCGACCGCGGTGAGGCACATGTGCTGCTCTCGACGCCGGAGATCAACAGGGAAGCCAACAGGGCGTGGCGGCTGTATCGACGGCTCGGGTTCACCGACATCATCCGCGGCTACCACTTCGCAGGCGATCCGCGCGCCTTCGCGATCCTGGGCCGGGCACTGCCACTGTGAGACTGCGGGGTCTGGCACGATGACCTGGTGCCCGCCCGATCCCGCCGGACCCGCATGCTCGCCTTGGCGTTGCTGCTGCTGGTCGTCGTGCCGATGGCGGTGGGTTGCGTGCGCGTCAGGGCGTCGATCACCGTCTCACCGGACGACCGGGTGTCGGGTCAGATCGTCGCTGCCGCCAAACCCCGCAACGCCGACGACAAGGGCCCCCAGCTGCTCAACAACCTGCCGTTCGCCCAGAAGGTCGCGGTATCCGACTACAACCGCGACGACTATGTGGGCTCGCAGGCCGTCTTCTCCGACCTGACCTTCGCCGAGCTGCCCCAGCTGGCCAACATGAACCGGGACGCCGCGGGCGTCGACATCTCACTGCGTCGCGCCGGCGACCTTGTCATCCTCGAGGGCCGCGCCGATCTCACGTCGCTCAACGACCCCGAGGCCGACGTGTCGCTTTCGGTAGCGTTCCCCGGCGAGGTGACGTCGACCAACGGTGACCAGGTGTCATCGGAAGTCGTCGAATGGAAGCTGCGGCCCGGCGTGGTCAGCACCATGAACGCCCAAGCCCGATATACCGATCCCAGTGCCCGCTCGTTCACCGGCGCGGCTATCTGGCTCGGCATCGCGTCGTTTCTCGTGGCCGCGATCATCGGCGGGCTGGCCTACACCAGCCGGGACCGCTCACCGCGTCCGACCTGAAACGGTGAATTGTCAGCGGACGCCCCTGGTGAGTCAGCGCCCTGACTTGGTGCAAAACCCGTCGCACGCTCTACTCTGAATGCACTCGGGGGCGAGTACTACAGACTTCTTTCGGAAAGGGGCGCCCGCTGAGCGTGGATGCAGCGGCACCGTCAGCCGTCGAGTTGGCCGGCGCCATCACCGACCAGTTGCGGGAGTATCTCCGCAGCCGTCGCAACGACGCCGCGTACATCGGCACCGACTACGCGGAACTGACCGCGGCCCTCGAAGAATTCGTCTTACGCGGTGGCAAGCGACTGCGCCCGGCATTCGCCTACTGGGGCTGGCGTGCAGTGGCCGACGAAGGCGGGGATCCGGTCGATCCTTCGATGCTGCGCCTGTTCTCCGCCCTCGAGTTGCTGCATGCGTGCGCGCTGGTGCACGACGATGTGATCGACGCCTCGGCCACCCGCCGCGGGCTGCCAACCGTGCACCGTCTGTTCGGGGACAAACACCGCACCAGCCGGTGGCACGGGTCGTCGGAACAGTTCGGGATCTCGGCGGCGATTCTGCTGGGCGACCTCGCGCTGGTGTGGGCCGACGACATCGTCGCGACGGCCGACCTGCCCGCTGACGCACACTTGCGGGTGCGGCGGGTCTGGTCAGCCATCCGAACCGAAGTGCTCGGCGGGCAATACCTGGACATCGTCGCAGAATCCAGCGGTGCCGAGTCGGTCGCGTCGGCGATGACGGTGAACATCTACAAGACCGCGTCGTACACGATCTCCCGACCGTTGCAGTTCGGCGCGGCGGCCGCCGCCGACCGCCCCGACGTGCTCGCCGCTTTCCACGAGCTCGGAACGAACCTGGGCGTGGCGTTCCAGCTGCGTGACGACGTACTCGGCGTGTTCGGGGACCCGGCGGTCACCGGCAAGCCGTCCGGCGACGACTTGCGCTCCGGCAAGCGCACGGTGCTGCTGGCCGAGGCTGTCGAACGGGCCGAGAAGGTCGACCCCGTCGCGGCCAAACTGTTGCGCACGTCGATCGGAACGGAACTGTCCGACGCCCAGGTGAAGGAACTGTGTCTGGTCATCGAATCAGTCGGGGCGCTGGCCGCGGTCGAGGAGCGCATCGATTCGCTCACCCGCCGCTCGCTGGACATCCTCAACGCCGCGCCGATTGACGTCCAGGCCAAGGTCGGCCTTTCCGAGCTCGCCAGATTGGCTGCGAACCGGTCCGCGTAGGAGCATGACAACCCCGACGCCGACGCAGGCCCCGAAACCCGGGCCGGCGCATCATCTTTGGAGGCTGACGTCGTTCGCGACGTCGCCGGAGGCGCGGCAGGCACTGTTGGGCGCACTGGGTGCCGTGCTGATCACCGCCGGTGGGCTTGGCGCGGGCAGCACCCGGCTGCACGATCCGCTCCTCGAATCGCTGCACCTGTCCTGGCTTCGATTCGGTCATGGCCTTGTGCTGTCGTCGGTGCTGCTATGGGTAGGCGTGGCGCTGATGCTGATCGCCTGGCTGTGGCTGGGGCGCCGGGTGATCGACCGCTCCGCAACCGAATACACGATGGTGGCGACGACGGGGTTCTGGCTGGCGCCACTGTTGCTGTCCGTTCCCGTGTTCAGTCGCGACACGTATTCGTATCTTGCGCAGGGCGCACTGCTACGCGACGGCCTCGACCCATACATCGTCGGCCCGATCGACAATCCGAACTCGTTGCTGGACAACGTGAGTCCGATCTGGACGACTACGACCGCGCCCTACGGGCCCGCGTTCATTCTGGTCGCCAAGTTCGTCACGATGCTGGTGGGCAACGACGTGGTGGCCGGCACCATGCTGTTGCGGCTGTGCATGCTGCCCGGCCTGGCCCTGCTGATCTGGGCGGCGCCGCGGGTGGCTCGCCATGTCGGCGCCGACGGTGCGGCCGCGTTGTGGATCTGCGTGCTGAACCCGCTGGTGATCATTCACCTGATGGGTGGCGTGCACAACGAGATGCTGATGGTTGGGTTGATGATGGCCGGCATCGCGCTGACGTTCGCCCGCCATCACGTCTGGGGTGTCGGCCTGATCGCCGTCGCGGTGGCCGTGAAAGCCACCGCGGGACTTGCCCTTCCGTTCATGGTGTGGGTCTGGATGCGCGACCTCCGCGACAGGCGGGGATACTCGCCCGTAACGGCATTCGCCGCGGCGACGACGGCGTCCGCGGTGATATTCGGCGCCGTGTTCGCCGTGTTGTCCTGGCTGGCTGGCGTTGGCCTGGGCTGGCTGACCGCGCTGGCCGGGTCGGTGAAGATCATCAACTGGCTGACCGTGCCGACCGCGGCGTCGAACCTCATCAACGTCTTGGGCAGTTTGTTCCTGCCGGTGAACTTCTACGCCGTGCTCGACGTCGCGAGGATCATCGGCATCGCGATCATCGGAATCTCACTTCCCCTGCTGTGGTGGCGGTTTCGCCATACCGATCGCGAGGCGCTGATCGGCATCGCGCTGGTGATGGGCGTGGTGGTGCTGTTCGTGCCCGCCGCGCTGCCGTGGTATTACACCTGGCCGCTGGCTGTGGTGGCGGCGTTGACGCAGAGCCGTCAGGCGATCGCGGTGATCGCCGGCCTGTCCACCTGGATCACGGTGATCTGGAAACCCGATGGTGCGCACGGAATGTATTCGTGGGTGCATGTGCTGTTGGCCACCGCAGCCGCGACGATTGCGTGGTATTCGCTCTACCACGCGCCCATCAGTAAGCCACGACCGCGGGCGGTCAATAAGCCACGACCGCGGGCGGTCAATAAGCCATCGCCTGAGCCCGACGAACAACCTCGCGGGCCTGATGCGAGTGCAGCGCGTCCACAGGACGCGCATTAGGCTGCCGGTCGGTCGTGCCGTCGCGCCTGATCGTCAATGACGGGTCGGGCGTGAACAACCAGCGCACGATCTCGGTGTCGCGGTAGCCGCCGTCGTGCAGCACCACGAGCAGCCCGGACAGGCTCTTCACCACGTGCCCAGTGTCGTCGAAGAACACCTTGGGCACCACCACCGAGCCGTCGCGGCGCACCGCGACCAGGTGTCCTTCCCTCAGCTGCCGATGCACCTTGGTCACAGGAACCCCGAGCAAATCGGCAACGGCGGGCAGGTCGTAGACGGCCTCGCCGGGGTCAAGGACGTCGTCGGCGGCCGGAATGCTGCTCACCGCACTGAGTCTAAGACGAAAGGGGCGGCTCGTAACATGTCTTCGGTGGAGGCCTACCAGCAATCTGACCCGCTCCTTGGGGCCGTGCTGGACGGGCGGTACCGCGTCGACGCGATGATCGCGACGGGTGGCATGTCCGCGGTGTACCGCGGGCTCGATCTGCGGCTGGACCGGCCGGTGGCGCTGAAGATCATGGATTCCCGGTATGCAGGCGACAACCAGTTCCTTACCCGGTTCCAGCGCGAGGCGCGCGCGGTCGCTCGGCTGAAGGATCCGGGCTTGGTCGCGGTCTACGACCAGGGCATCGACGGCCAGCAAGCTTTTCTGGTGATGGAGCTCATCGAGGGCGGCACGCTCCGCGAGCTGCTGCGTGAGCGCGGCCCGATGCCACCGCACGCCGTCGCCGCAGTGCTTCGCCCGCTGCTCGGCGGCCTTGCGGTGGCGCACAGCGCCGGGCTGGTGCACCGTGACATCAAGCCCGAGAACGTTCTGATCTCCGACGACGGCGACGTGAAGATCGCCGACTTCGGTTTGGTGCGGGCGGTCGCCGAAGCCAAGATCACCTCCACCAGTGTGATTTTGGGCACCGCTGCGTACCTCTCACCCGAGCAGGTCAGCACCGGCGACGCCGGGCCGCGCAGCGACGTGTACTCCGTCGGCATCCTCGCCTACGAGCTGCTGACCGGTGTCACACCGTTCACCGGTGACTCTGCGCTGGCAGTGGCCTACCAGCGGATGGACAACGACGTCTCACCTCCGAGCAGAGTGATCGCCGGTGTGCCAGCGCAATTCGACGATCTGGTGCTCCAGGCCACTGCGCGCGAACCCGCCGACCGGTACGCCGACGCAGCAGCCATGGCCGGCGAACTCGACGCGATCGTCGACGAACTGAACCTCCCCGAATTCCGCGTGCCCGCGCCGCGCAACTCGGCGCAGCATCGGTCGGCCGCGCTGTACGACAGCCACGTGCAAGCGCAACAGGCCACCACCACCGACAGCACTGTCAGACCACCGGCGGCCCCGCCCGTGCTGGCGCCGCGGCAGCACACCAGGAAACTCACTCGCGACGATTGGCAGCAGCCGTTCACCCGAGACGCGGACTACGAATATCAGGGCGTCTCAGGGCATTTCGCGGGCATCGAGATGAGCGAGTTCTACTGGGCGCGACAGCGGGCCAGGCGGGCGCTGCTGTTCTGGGTAGTCGCCGTGCTGACGCTCGCCGGGCTGATCGCGGCCGCAGCGTGGACGCTCGGCGGCAACATCGCGACGCTGATCTAGGACGACCCTGGTTATCGCGCCGCCGTCCTGTCCACCCGCAGGTGCGTCGCAACAATGAGACAACCGACGCTAGTCACGCAGGGTGGTAAGTCGGTTCGGTGTTGATTCGCGCGACACGTAGTACTACAGTCGTAGTGGAATAATTCAACCAATGCTGAAATCACATCGAGGTGATTGGTGATGAACGAGCAGCTGCTCCCGGTTCTGGTCGTTGGCGCGGGGCCGACCGGCCTAATGGTGGCGAATGAGCTGGCCCGGCATGGAGTTGCGCCGCGGATCATTGATCGCGGACCTGCGCCTTCGACCACTTCCCGCGCGCTGGTCGTCCAGCCCCGGACCTTGGAGATCTTCGACGACATCGGCGTGATCGACCAGGCGGTCGCGGCGGGCGACCCTGCGTCGGGCCTGACGATCACATTTGCGACGAAGGCGGTCGAGTTGGACTTCGCGGGCCAGCTGACCGGGCCGCAGAACTACACTGCCTACCCCGAACCGCGCACCCTCTCGCAGCATGACACCGAGCGCATCCTGACCGAGCGGTTGAGCAGCAACGGTGTCGAGATCGAGCGCGGGCGGGCGCTGACCGATCTGACCCAAGACGGCGAGACGGTGACCGTGTCGTTGCGCGGAGAGGATGGGTCGATAGAGACCGTACGGTGCCGGTGGGTCATCGGTTGCGACGGTGCGCACAGCGCGGTCCGCAAGGCGGCGGGCATCCCGTTCGCCGGGTCGACCTATCGCGACGAATTCATCATGGCCGATGCCGAACTGGATTGGCAGTTGCCGCACGGCGGGCTGTACGGATTCCCTAGTCCTGCAGGGATTTTCGCGGCGTTCTCGATGCCGGGCGAGAACCGCTACCGGATATTCGGCAACTTCCCGCCCGGGCCCGACGGCCCGAGCGCCGAGTACAGCGAACCCAGCCACGAGGAGTTCCAGGCGATGGTCGACGAGCGAGTTCCCTTCCCGGTTAAGGTCGTAAAGGAATACTGGGTGACTCGCTACCGGGTGCACAGC
>DASQCE010000433.1:0-4011 GCA_035634855.1 Mycobacterium sp. | reverse complement strand
CAACACCGCAGGCACGACGGCCACCCACAACAGCGGGGGGATCTGGTGGTCGAACAGTTCGTAGCCGGCCAGACCGAGCAATGGGCCCACGACGGCGCCCAACGTGTCCATCGCGCGGTGAAATCCGAACACCCGTCCCCGTGCGGCCGCATCGATGTCGACGACCAGCAATGCGTCGCGCGGCGCGCCGCGAATTCCCTTGCCGAGCCGGTCGACAACCCTGCCTGCCAGCACACCCGGCCACGCCGCGGCCGCGGCCACCACCACCTTGCCCAGCGCCGCCATGCCGTAGCCCGTCGCGATCAGAGGCCGCCGCGCGAAGCGGTCACCGAGGGGGCCCGCCGCAAGCTTGGTCAGCGACGCCGCTCCCTCTGCGGCGCCTTCCACGGCGCCGACAACCGCCGCAGGGGCGCCCAGCACTGAGGTCAGGTAGATGGGCAGCAGCGGGTAGAGAAGCTCGCTCGCGGCGTCCTGGAGAAACGAGACGGCAGAGAGCACCCGCACATTGCGGGTCAGCCAGGTGCGCACCTACGCCATGATGGCTTGCTCACGTCATCGAGATCTGCACCCCGGTCGTGAATCGGCAGAATTCACAGCCCCCACGCAGAAATCGATGGCGACTACCCGGGGCTCTCGTGGGTGACGGCCCTGTAGCCGTGCGCACCGGCGCGACTGACGGCGGCGCGGACGAGGCCGAACACAAGCCCTTGAAGCGCGGCGGCCGCAATCGCCTCGCGGCCCGAGCGGTCGAGATCCTCCGGGTTCGGGGGCTCCTGGTCCGACGGGCTGATCCGCTGCCAGATCTCCGTGAAAATCCTTCCCGCCAGTAAGCCGCCCGCGACGCTGCTGGCAATCGACAGGGGCATGTACAGGGCCTTCGACACCGCGCTCATGGCGACGGCGTTCCCCTGGCCATGGTCGTTAAAACGTCGCATTAGAACACGTTCTAGTATGGCCGGGTGCGCTTCACCTTCGCCGAGGCCATGACGGACCCGACGTACTACATCCCGCTGGCCAAGGCCGCCGAGGCCGCGGGCTATCACGCGATGACAATTCCGGACAGCATTGCCTATCCGTTCGAATCCGATTCGAAGTACCCGTACACGCGGGACGGCAGCCGCGAATTCCTGGATGGCAAGTCATTCATCGAGGCATTTGTGATGGCAGGCGCGCTGTGCGCCGTCACCACGACCCTGAAGTTCAACTTCTTCGTGCTCAAGTTGCCGATCCGCCCACCGGCGCTGGTGGCCAAGCAGGCTGGGTCGCTGGCGGCGCTGTTCGGCAACCGGCTGGGGCTTGGCGTCGGCACCAGCCCGTGGCCGGAGGACTACGAGCTGATGGGGGTTCCGTTCGCAAAGCGCGGTAAGAGAATGGACGAGTGCATCGAGGTCATCAAGGGGCTCACGTCCGGCGCGTACTTCGAGTTTCACGGCGAGTTCTACGACATCCCGAAAACGAAAATGACGCCTGCGCCAACAAAACCGATCCCGATCCTCGTCGGCGGGCACGCCGAGGCGGCCCTGAAGCGGGCGGCCCGCTGTGACGGCTGGATGCACGGCGGCGGCCAACCGGAAGAACTCGACCGATTGATCAAGCGGCTCAATCAAATTCGCGAAGGAGAGGGCCGTACGGGACCCTTCGAGATCCACGTCATCTCGGCCGACGCGTTTACCCTCGACGGCATCAGGCGTCTCGAGGACAAGGGAGTCACCGATGTCATCGTGGGCTTCCGGATCCCGTACATCATGGGTCAGGACACCGAGCAGCTCGACGCCAAGATCCGCCACCTCGAGTCCTTCGCCGAGAAGGTGGTGAACAAGCTGTAACGGGCGGCGCGCCATTGGTAAAAAGGCCTAACGACAGCCCTAGGAAGGGGTTATCCAGCGGAGGTACGGGTAACCAGTGGACGATGGCAAGAACGAATACTCGTCTCAACGGCGCGCTGCGTGGGGCGGTGGCGGTCGGCGCCTCCGCGGGAGGCGTGGAGGCGCAGCGATCCGTTCCAGGGACGGAGTCACCGTCGTCCAACATCCCGACGATGCGCCGTCTCCGAGCATGCCGATCAATGCGCTTCAGGCGGGCGTTGTCGACCATCAGGTCACGGCCATCAATGTCGGTGCGTTGCTCGCGAAGCTGGCCGACCGAGAGATTCAGGAGCGGGACATGGAGCCCGACGAAGGCATGGAAATTGAAAACCGGATCGCGATGGGCCGCCGATTTTCAACGTCTTTCGATGCCGAGGCGCTCGGCCCGCACTCCGGCTACACGTGCCCCGATTGCAACGGCTCGCTGATGAGCGTGAGCGACAACAACTATCGGTGCCGCGTCGGTCACGCGTGGACCGCCGATGCACTGCTCAAGGCGCGCCATGGAATGTTGCACAGGCGCTACACCGACCTCGCCGATGAGGCGGAGCGTGCGGTGACGGTTACCGGCAGGCGGTTATCGGAAGCGACTTCCCGTGCGGGTGAGCGCGGTGACGGCTGACGCCTGCAGCGCCCTGAGCGTTGTAAGCGAGACGGTGGATGCGACCGCCGTGCTGCTTACTGTTCGCGGCACCCTAGACAGCATTACCTATCGATCCCTGCGCGACCAGATCATCAAGGCGGCGCTCGACGAACCGAAGGCCGTCATCGTCGACGTCACCCATCTCGGCGTGCCCGCCGAATCGGCATGGGTGGTATTCACCAGCGCGCGCTGGCACGTAGCCAAGTGGCCGGAAGTAGCGATCATGTTGGTGTGTGGGCACCCTGCGGGGCGGTCGGCCATCACCCGCAATGGTGTCACCCGTTATGTGCCGGTCTATCCCAGCATCCGAGCCGCCATCGACGCAGCGTCGTGCGTCGATTCGCCGCCGCTGCGCCGGCGCGCCCGTGCGGAGTTGCCTGCCCAACTGACTAGCTTGAGGCGTGCGCGCGAACTGGTCACCGACTGGCTGACGGTGTGGTCGCAGCCCGAGCTGATCCCGGTGACCAAGGTGGTGGTCACCGCATTCGTCGAAAATGTACTGCAGCACACCGACAGCCGTCCCGGGGTTCGACTGGAGTACGACGGGTCGGCGGTCACCGTAGCGGTCTCGGACGCCAGCCACCTCCCCGCCGGCCTGCGGGAAGAGCCCAAGTCGTACGCGGCGCCCTCGGGCCTGCACATCGTTTCCGCCCTGTCTCGCGCATGGGGTAATGCACCGACTTCGTCGGGCAAGACGGTCTGGGCAGTCATTGGGAAAGAGAACCGGCTGTAGCCGAGTATGTTCGGATCGGCGGCACCGGGTCGACGATTGGACGAGGGCCAGCTCGGCCTTGTTCAACGTCACGACATTCCTTCGCGACCCGCCCGCCTGGGACTACGTCCGTGATGAGGTCATCCCGTCAATGCTGGCCGAGCGCCGACCCAATGACCCGATCCGGGTGCGGAGCGTAGGGTGCGCGTCGGGTCGGAAGGCATCCTCACCGAAGCGCGGAGCAGCGTATGACGGGAAGACGGTAGAGTCCGTGCCACCGGAGTTGCCGGAGCGCTACTTCGAGCCGGTGAACGGTGCGCTACGTGTTTCGCGACGATCTCCGCCGCGCAGTCATTTTCGCCCGCAACGACCTTGTCAAGGACGCGCCCATCTCGCGGGTGGACTCGCCGGTGCGCCGAAGCATCCTGATGTATCTCAACGCGGAGACTGCGCGAAATGTGCTGGGCCGCCTGCACTTTGCTTTGGCCCCCCAAGGAACGCCTCATCGCCTTTCCTGCACGATGTGTGCGTACCAACAACGATACGTCCATCGGTGCTGCGCAGCGGGGGTAAGCGATCAGCCGCGCAGCGTCGAGTGCGGGCTCTGACCGTACGTCTGGCGGTAGAGCACGGCGAACCGACCGGTATGTGCGAAACCCCAGCGCGCGGAGATGTCGGTGACGGTGTTGTGCATGGGGTCGCCGGCGAGGAGCTCTTGATGGGCGTAGTGCAGCCGCAGCCGGCGAAGATACTGCAGTGGGGTGATCTCGAGGTACCTGCGGAACATGTAC
>DASQCE010000432.1:0-3195 GCA_035634855.1 Mycobacterium sp. | reverse complement strand
TCCGGATCGAAGAACTCACCGAACTGTCACATCACAGCGTGGTTCAATACCGGTTGCCGACCACCGGCGAAATCGTGCCGTTGCTGCAAATCACACCATCGAAAAGCGACGCCGAGCGGCTGCTCGTGGTCAGCCCCGAGCTCGCCGAAGTTCTCAGCGCGATCATCAGTCGCCTCCGCGGTACCAACGGTGTCATACCGCTGGTCGCCGCCTACCACCACCACGAACGCCGCTGGCTTCCACCATTGCCGCTGCTGTTCCAGCATCGCGTCGGCAGCGAGCAACGCGCCCTCAGTGCCTCGGCGATCCGCTCCATGCTCGACGACGCCATCACCGGCAGCGGACTCACCGAACCAGCGACAGCCCAACCGCTGCGCTTCACCCCGCACGACTTCCGAAGGCTCTTCATCACCGACGCCGTTCTCAACGGGCTACCGCCCCACATCGCCCAAGTCATAGCTGGACACCGCGACATCAACGTGACCATGGGTTACAAAGCCGTCTACCCCGACGAAGCCATCCAAGCGCACCTAGCGTTCCTGGCCCGCCGCCGCGAGCTACGTCCCACCGACGAATATCGTGCACCCACCGATGAGGAATGGCAAGAATTCCTGGGTCATTTCGAGCGGCGCAAAGTGTCACTCGGCACCTGCGGGCGGGCTTTCGCCAGCAGTTGTGTTCACGAACACGCCTGCGTCAGATGCCCACTCCTCTGGCCCGAAGCCACCCAACAGCACCGACTGCTCGAAATCCGCGACAACTTGATCGCTCGGATTGCCGAAGCCGAACGCGAGGGCTGGCTAGGCGAGGTGGAAGGACTCCAAATCAGTCTCGCCGGCGCCGAAGACAAACTCGCTCAACTCAACCGGCGCAACAGCTCAACCAACACCGAAGATCTCGGAATACCCACGGTCACAACCGATTCCTGAACACCAACTCGAAGCCACGCAACGGCACCCGTTCAGTTCAGAGAATATGCGGTGGGTATCGACGTATGCCCGGCCTATCACGCCTGGCGCAAGGGCGCGGTGGAAAAGGCTGCCGGGGTGATCACCCAACGCTGGTGGCGCACCCTCGGCGACGACGTCACCCAAGACCAGGCCCAGGCCGGGCTGGACCGGCTGTGTGTGCGCCTTGACGGACGCCAACGCCGCCGTGACGGTATCCCCACCACGGTGGGGGCGTTGGCTGAGGCCGAGGGGTTGCGGCCGGTACCTGCGCGTTATCCCGCGGTGCTGGAAGTGTCGCGCACGATAAGTAATCAGGCCCGAATCTCGTTCCGGGGCAACATTTATTCTGTTCCACCGGGTCACACGGGTCGGCAAGTGCTGGTGCGTCACCGCCTTGGTGATGTGGCGTTGGAGGTGGTTACCGACACCGGTGTGGTGCTGGCTCGCCATCGCCGCGCCCCCGACGGTGCCGGTGCGGTCGTGTGTGCGCCCGAGCATGTAGCCGCGCTTCAGAAGGTGGTGCTGGCCAACTTCGCCGATCGGCCACCGTGTCGGCGTAAACACCGCCGCCCACCCACCGCCGCGGCGCTGGCCGAAGCCGACCGCATCCGCGGTGCCATTGACGCCGTCGAGGGCCAGCAGG
Organism: Mycobacterium sp.; assembly: GCA_035634855.1. Classification (GTDB taxonomy): domain Bacteria; phylum Actinomycetota; class Actinomycetes; order Mycobacteriales; family Mycobacteriaceae; genus Mycobacterium. The sequence continues at coordinate 1,602 of DASQCE010000432.1, read as the reverse complement.
TGGTGGCCGACTTCGCCCGCTACGCTGCGGCCACCCGCCCGATCCGCGCGCACGGCGGTGAGGCCCAATGAGCACCACGACCGGGCAGGCCGCCACCTATCAGCGGCTGCGGGAGCATCTAGATTTTTTGAAGCTCCCCGCGGCAGCCGAGGCGTTACCGGGCATCCTGGACGCCGCCCGCGCCGAGGATGCCTCCACAGTGACTGTGCTCGAGCAACTACTGGCCGTCGAAGTGGAAACCACCCAAGCCCGCCGGTTGGCATCACGGCTGCGGTTCGCCTGTCTACCAACCCAATCCAGCCTCGACACATTCGACTTCACCGCACAGCCCGGCGTCGACGAGAAACTCATCCGCGAGTTGGCATCGCTGCGCTTCCTCGATGACGCCGGCAATGTGGTGTTCGTCGGACCACCCGGCACCGGTAAGACGATGCTGGCCATCGGGATGGCCCGCGCCGCAGCCGAGGCCGGTCACCGGGTCTATTTCACCAGCGCCGACGAGCTGGCCAAACGATGCCGCAAGGCCGCTCTGGAGGGCCGGTGGGCCACCTGCATGCGGTTCTTCTGCGGACCCCGCTTGTTGGTCATCGACGAATTCGCCTACGCACGAACCCATCCCGACCCCGACGCCAACACTGCGCTGTTCGAAGTGATCTCCCGGCGCTACCTGAAATCCTCGACAATCATCACCTCCCACACCGGCATCGCCGGGTGGGGAGAACGCCTCGGCGACCCGATGCTCGCCGCGGCCGTGCTCGACCGTCTTCTGCACACCGGGATTGTGGTTTCCATCGACGGGCCGTCGTATCGGATGCGAGCCCACCAGCAGCGCAGCGACGCACTGCGCCGCGCACTGCACCCCCAGGACCGACCATGACAACCCGCACCTGCGTGACCTGCGGCAGCCCGATCACCGTCACCACCCGCAACCCCAACCGCCGGTTCTGCTCGCCGCGTTGCCGCGCGGCTGAATGGCACGCGCGCAATCGAACCAACGACGTTGTCAACGGCGCCAACGACGCTGCCGACGCCGTTCACACGCCCGACGACGTTCACAACGCCGTTCGGGCCGCCAACGGCACCGCACGATGCCCGCACTGCCGCCACGAACTGGCCGTCATCGCCGTCGTCATCCCCGCCGACGCCGCCCACGTCCAAACACCGGAGGTGATCACATAGCGCTACCCTGAACACGCCAGGGTGGTCACTTTCGATGAGCAACACTGGTCATTTTCGATGAGCGTCAGCACGGCATGGATTCGCTGCTCAGCCCGGCACGGTGATCACGACCACCCCTGGGCCAGCAGACTGGTTAGTGTCGTCAACGAACCAACAGAGGCACGTCCAAAATGGCGGAAAGCGCCTCTGATGTCATGAAGGAGCGGGGCCTCCGCTCCGCGTGTCCGTCCCGAGCGCGCATGCTCGGGGTGTTCACGTTGTTCCACGACGAAGGAGGCCCCTTGTGAACGAATTCTACGAGGGTCAACAGTTTGTCGGCATGGATCTGCATCGGCGCCGTTCGGTGCTGGTGCGGATGACCGAGACTGGCGAGCATCTGGAGACGGTGCGGATCGTCAACACCCGTGACCGGCTGGCCGAGGT
>DASQCE010000431.1:0-5667 GCA_035634855.1 Mycobacterium sp. | reverse complement strand
ACCGGCGACTACGGCGCTTACCACGACGGTGAGCTCTACATCACCGGCCGCGTCAAGGATTTGGTGATCATCGACGGCCGCAACCACTACCCCCAGGACCTCGAATACTCGGCGCAGGAGTCGACGAAGGCGCTGCGGGTGGGATATGTCGCGGCGTTCTCGGTGCCGGCGAATCAGCTGCCCGACGACGTGTTCGCCAACGCGCATTCGGGTCTCAAGCGCGATCCCGACGACACCTCCGAGCAGTTGGTGATCGTCGGCGAGCGCGCACCCGGCGCGCACAAACTCGACATGGTGCCGATCGCCGACGATATTCGCGCCGCCATCGCGGTGCGCCATGGCGTGACGGTGCGCGATGTGCTGCTGACCGCCGCGGGCGCGATCCCGCGGACGTCAAGCGGCAAGATCGGCCGCCGCGCCTGCCGCACTGCGTATCTCGACGGGAGCCTGCGCAGCGGCAAGGTGGCCTACGCGTTCCCCGACGAGAGCGACTAACGCTGTACTCGATCTACACACGACACTGGCGACCGACGGGCGCCGAGTCGATCGCGAGGTGACTTGAACATGACTGACGCACACGACGATTCGCAACCCGCCGGCGACGAGATCCAGCTTGCGCCGGAAACGCCGGTGGCCCCTCCACGCACGGACATGACGGTTGCCGAGATGCGCCAGTGGCTGCGCGACTGGATCGCCGACGCCACCGGCCAGCCCGCCGACGCGATCAACGACGCCACGCCGATGGTCGAACTCGGCCTGTCGTCACGTGACGCTGTCGCGATGGCCAGCGACATCGAGGATCTCACCGGTGTCACGCTGACCGCGACCGTCGCGTTCCGCCATCCGACGATCGAGTCGTTGGCGACCGTCATCATCGAGGGCGAGCCCGAGATCGACGACACCGGCGACGACGAGGACTGGACGCGCGCACGCGACGTCGACGACATCGCGATTGTCGGCATCGCGACCCGTTTCCCGGGCGACATGAACACCCCCGACGAGACATGGCAGGCGCTGCTCGAGGGCCGCGACGCGATCACGGATCTGCCGGAGGGGCGCTGGGAGGAGTTCCTCGGCGAGCCGCGCATCGCGGAGCGGGTCGCCAAGGCACGTACCCGCGGCGGCTACCTGACCGACATCAAGGGCTTCGACGCCGAGTTCTTCGCGCTGTCGAAGATGGAAGCCGACAACGTCGATCCGCAGCAGCGGATGGCACTCGAATTGACCTGGGAGGCTCTGGAAAACGCCCGCATCCCGGCGTCGAGCCTGCGCGGTGAGAGCGTCGCCGTGTACATCGGCAGCTCCCTTAATGACTACAGCTTCCTGGCGATGTCCGACCCCTCGATCGCACATCCATACGCGATCACTGGCACCGCGAGCTCGATCATCGCGAACCGGGTGTCCTACTTCTACGACTTCCGCGGCCCGTCGGTGGCGATCGACACCGCATGTTCGAGCTCACTGGTCGCAGCACACCAGGGCGTGCAGGCCTTGAGGGCGGGCGAGGCCGACGTGGCGATCGTCGGCGGCGTGAACGCATTGATCACGCCGCTGGTGACGGTCGGCTTCGACGAGGTCGGCGGCGTGCTCGCGCCGGACGGCCGGATCAAGTCGTTCTCGCAGGACGCCGATGGCTACGCCCGGTCCGAGGGCGGCGGCATGCTGGTGCTCAAGCGGCTCTCCGACGCCCGGCGCGACGGTGACGAGATCTTCGCGGTGATCGCGGGCAGCGCGGTCAACCACGACGGCCGGTCCAACGGCCTTCTCGCTCCGAACCCGGACGCGCAGGCAGAGGTGCTGCGCAAGGCGTACAAGAACGCCGGCATCAATCCACGCGACGTCGACTACATCGAGGCGCACGGCACCGGCACCATCCTCGGTGACCCGATCGAGGCCGATGCGCTGGGCCGCGTCGTCGGTAGGGGCCGTCCGGCCGACAGGCCCGCCCTGCTGGGTGCGGTGAAATCCAATGTGGGACACCTGGAATCCGCGGCAGGCGCGGCCAGCCTGGCCAAGATGGCGCTTGCGCTCCGCAACGACAAGATCCCGCCGTCGATCAACTACACCGGGCCCAACCCGTACATCGACTTCGAGGGCGTGCGGCTGAAGGTGGCCGATACCGTCACCGACTGGCCCCGCTACAGCGGCCACGCCATCACCGGTGTGTCGGGCTTCGGCTTCGGCGGCGCCAACGCGCACCTGGTGCTGCGCGAGGTGTTGCCGACGGATCTCGTTGAGCCGCAACCGGAACCGGAACCGGAAAAGGACAAGCAGGCCGATCCCTCAGCGGCCGACGCGATGTACGTCGGAGGCGTCCGAATGGACGAGTACGGCGAGTTCATCCATGACGATGACGACGAAGATGAGCCCGGCCACGTCACGGCCGCCGATGAAGAGCCCGAACTGCCGGGCCTCACCGACGAGGCCAACCGGCTGCTCGAGATCGCACGCGAAGAGCTCGAATCCGGCCAGAACAATGGAGAACACCCCACTCCTGTTGTGCCGTTGGCTATTTCGGGCTTCCTGACGTCACGCAAGAAGGCCACCGCCGCCGAGCTCGCCGATTGGATCGACAGCCCCGAGGGCCGGGCGTCGTCACTGGAGTCGATCGGTCGTTCACTGTCGCGGCGCAACCACGGTCGCTCCCGCGCGGTGGTGTTGGCTCGTGACCACGACGAGGCCGTCAAGGGCATGCGGGCGGTGGCCGAGGGCAAGCAGAACCCGAACGTGTTCACCGCCGACGGCCCGGTCACCAGCGGGCCGGTCTGGGTGCTGGCCGGTTTCGGCGCGCAGCACCGCAAGATGGCCAAGAGCCTGTATCTGCGCAACGAGACGTTCGCCGAGTGGATCAACAAGGTCGACTCGCTGGTTCAAGACGAGCTGGGTTACTCGGTCGTCGAGCTGATCCTCGACGACTCGCAGGACTACGGCATCGAGACGACGCAGACGGTGATCTTCGCGATCCAGATCGCGCTCGGCGAGCTGCTCAAGGCGCATGGCGCCAAACCCGCTGCGGTGGTGGGTCAGTCACTCGGCGAGGCCGCTGCGGCGTACTTCGCCGGCGGGCTGTCACTGGCCGACGCCACCCGCACGATCTGCTCCCGTGCCCACCTGATGGGCGAGGGCGAGGCGATGCTGTTCGGCGAGTACATCCGGCTGATGGCGCTGGTCGAGTACTCCGCCGACGAGATCGAGACGGTGTTCAAGGACACTGAAGCCTTCAAGGATCTCGAGGTGTGCGTGTACGCCGCGCCGACCCAGACCGTCATCGGCGGCCCGCCGGAGCAGGTCGACGCGATCATCGCCCGCGCCGAGTCCGAGGGGAAGTTCGCCCGCAAGTTCCAGACCAAGGGTGCCAGCCACACCACGCAGATGGACCCGCTGCTCGGCGAGCTGGCGGCCGAACTGCAGGGCATCGAACCGCACCCGCTGACCACGGGCTACTTCTCGACCGTGCATGAGGGTCGCTACATCCGGCCCGGCGGCGAGCCGGTCCACGACGTCGAGTACTGGAAGAAGGGGTTGCGCCACAGCGTCCACTTCACCCAGGGCATTCGCAACGCCGTCGACAATGGGCACACCACTTTCCTTGAGCTGGCGCCGAATCCGGTCGCGTTGATGCAGGTGGGGCTCACGACGGCGGCGGCCGGGCTGCATGATGCCCAGCTGATCGCGACGTTGGCGCGCAAGCAGGACGAGGTCGACTCGATGACGTCGACCATGGCGCAGCTGTTCGTGCACGGGCACGACCTGGACTTCCGGACCCTATTTCCCCGGCGTGCCGCCGAGGCTGACTACGCGAACATCCCGCCGACCCGATTCCGCCGCAAGCCACATTGGCTGGAGGCGCGCTTCACCGGCGACAGCTCGGTGATGATGCCGGGTAATCACGTCGCCACACCCGATGGCCGCCACGTGTGGGAGTACGCCTCCAAGGGCGAGGCGGATCTCGGTGCGTTGGTGAAAGCCGCTGCGGCGCAAGTTCTCCCGGATGCGAAGCTGACCGCGTTCGAGCGGCGCGCGGTGCCCGGTGAGGGCGCGCGGCTGGTGACGACGCTGACCCGGCATCCCGGAGGCGCGGCGGTGCAGGTGCACGCCCGCGTCGACGAGTCGTTCACGTTGGTGTACGACGCCGTCGTCGCGCGGGCGGGTCAGGCCGCGGCGTTGCCGACTGCCGTAGGTGCAGGAGTTGCAACGGTGGTCACCCAGGAACTGGTCGAAGACAACGCTGAGCCCGATGTCGCCGCCGACGCGGCTCCAGAAATCCTGTCCGACAACCTCACCCAGGGTGCGAACCTCGGTGCGGGCTTTGCCAAGTGGTCGCCTGATACGGGTGAGACGGTGCACGACCGGCTGGCAGCGATCGTCGGCGGCGCGATGGGGTACGAACCCGAGGACCTGCCGTGGGAGGTGCCGCTGATCGAACTCGGCCTCGACTCGCTGATGGCGGTACGGATCAAGAACCGCGTCGAGTACGATTTCGATCTGCCGCCGATCCAGCTGACCGCTGTTCGCGATGCGAACCTGTACGCCGTCGAGAAGCTGATCGAGTACGCGATCGAGCACCGCGACGAGGTGGAGCAGCTGCACGAACACCAGCAGACGCTGACGCCAGAGGAGATCGCGGCCGAGCAGGCCGCGATGATGGCGGGCACCGCGCCGACGATCACCATCGAGCCGGAAGAGGCTGCGCCGGTGGATATTCCGCCGCCGCCCACCAACCCGGCAGGCCCCGATCAGCCGTCAGCTGCCTCGCTGGCCGCCCTGGGCCCACGCGCGGAGCGCTGGGCCCACGCCCGAAGGGCAGGGGAGGGAGTGCTGACGCAGGAGGCCGTCACCGAGGCGCTGGGCGCCGACGTGCCGCCGCGTGAAGCCGCCGAGCGCGTGACGTTCGCGACGTGGGCCATCGTCACCGGCAAGTCACCGGGCGGCATCTTCAACCCGCTGCCCGCGCTCGACGACGAGACCGCCGAGAAGATGGCACAGCGGCTTTCGGAGCGCGCCGAGGCAACGATCGCCGCCGAGGACGTCAAGACCGCCCCGACCATCGAGGCGCTGGCCACCATCGTGCGCGAGCACCTCGAGGCCGGCGAGCTTGACGGCTTCGTGCGGACGCTGCGGGCACCACAGCAGAAATCCGAAAAGGTTCCGGTGTTCGTGTTCCACCCGGCGGGTGGCTCGACGGTGGTGTACGAGCCGCTGCTCAAGCGACTGCCGCCGGACACGCCGATGTACGGCATCGAGCGGGTCGAAGGTTCCATCGAGGAGCGCGCCGCCGAGTACGTGCCGAAGCTGCTGGAGATGGGTGGCAACGGTCCCTTCGTCCTGGCCGGGTGGTCGCTGGGTGGCGTGTTGGCCTACGCGTGCGCGATCGGGCTGCGGCGCGCAGGCGCCGACGTGCGCTTCGTCGGGCTGATCGACGCCGTGCGCGCCGGCGAGGAGGTCCCGCAGACCAAGGAGGAGACCCGCGCCCGCTGGGACCGCTACGCGCGCTTTGCCGAGCGGACGTTCAACGTCGAGGTCCCGCCGATCCCGTACGAGCAGCTCGAGAACCTCGATGACGAGGGCCAGGTGCAGTTCGTGCTGGACGCGGTCAGCCAGAGCGGGGTGCAGATCCCCGGCGGGATCATCGAGCATCAGAGGACGTCCTACCTGGACAACCGGGTG
>DASQCE010000430.1:0-9296 GCA_035634855.1 Mycobacterium sp. | reverse complement strand
GTCGACGTAGTAGGGCAGGCACTCCGCCATCGCCCGCTCGGTGCTGAACAGCGGCTGGTATCCGAGATCGCGCTGCGCCTTGGCGATCGAGAAGTAGTTGTCGAGGTAAAGCCGTTCCACCGCAAGGGGTTCCAGTAGCGGATTGGGCAGGCCGAAGCGGAAGTGAAACCACTGCCATGCCGTCATCACGAACCACACCAGCCGGCCCGGCACTCGAAGTTTCGGCCATGGCTGGCCACACGCCTCGACGACGGGCCGGGAGAACTCGAACATGTTGATCGGCTCGCCGTCGTTGATGAAGTAAGCCTGCCCGGGCGCGGTCCCGCCGGGCACAAGATGCTCGGCGGCGAGGATGAAGCCGTGAATCAGGTTGTGTACGTAGGAGTTATCCAGCTTGACGTTCTTGCTGCCGACGAGGACCTTGACGTGACCGGCGAGCACGCTTTCGAACACCCTGCGGAACATCGTCTGATCGCCGCGGCCCCAGATCCCACTGGGCCGGATCGAGCAGGTGAGCAGGCCATCAACGCCGTTCTGCGATAAGACAAACCGCTCGGCGACAACCTTTGTCTCGGTGTAGAGGTCGTTGAAGCGTTCGGTGTAGGGGAGGGTTTCGTCTCCGCCCGAAAGGCGCTGGCCACCCATCACCACACTGTTGGACGCGGTGTAGACGAACCTTTTCACGCCGGCAACCTGCGCGGCGTGCACGAGGTTCTTGGTGCCGTTGACGTTGACCGCGAAGCTGCGCTGCCGGTACTCGTCCGTGACCGAGGCGCCGCCCATCAGGTCGATGATCGCCGCGGTGTGGAAAATCGTGTCGACGCCCTCGACGGCGGCCGCCACGGTCTGCGGGTCACAGATGTCGCCCTGAACCACCTCGAGCCGCGGATGAGCGGCGAGCAGGTATGGTGCTCGATCGAAGGAGCGGACCTGGTGCCCGCGGTCGAGCAGTTCGGTCACGAGGTTGGCGCCGACGAAGCCGGAGCCTCCGGTGACCAGCGCACGGCCGAGTTTCGTCTGGACGAAAGGCGCAGAAGGCTCGGGAGTCAACGATGAATCATCCATGCCGCAGAGCATAACTGAAACGTGTTACAGTTTAGACTCCCTGGGCGAAAATTCGTTCTGGACTCAACTATCTTCCTGATCCTTTGAGGCCAGCGCATCCTCCACTCGCTTACGCGCGCCGGCTAACTGTTCTTCGCAGCATTTAGCCAGCTCTTCACCTCTTTCCCAGAGCTTGAGCGACGCCTCCAAGTCCAGCCCACCTTGCTCCAGCTGCCGTACGACATCGATCAGCTCGTCGCGGGCTTCTTCGTACCCCAACTCACTAATAGCCTTCATTCTTTGCCCTCGCTTACGGCGGTGACGGCCCCGTCGGCGACCCGTACCCGCAACCGTGTGCCCGCAGGCGCGTCGGCCGTCGTACGCAAAATCGCGCCCGCCGCCGTCTGCACGACCGCATAGCCACGGTCCAACGTGGCCGCCGGTCCCAGTGCGGTGAGCCGGGCCGACAAGTGGCCGATCCGGTCGGATTCGGCCGCCACCAATCGGGTGATGTCTCGGCGGGCGGCCGCGCGGGACCGATGGATCTCGTCGGCTCGAGCGCTGAGCGCGGCCAATGGCTGTGCCAGCACCGGCCGGCTTCGCAGTTGGGAGAGGATGTGCTGCTCGCGGTTCACCCAATTACGCAGGGCGCGTGCGCACCGCCGTCGCAGATCCGTGACGAGCGCCTGCTCGGCCGCGGCGTCGGGCACGATCCGCTTCGCCGCATCGGTGGGCGTGGCCGCGCGAAGGTCGGCGACAAGGTCGCACAGCGGGTTATCGGGTTCGTGGCCGATAGCACTCACCACCGGCGTGGTGCACTTGGCGATCTCCCGGCACAGCGTCTCGTCGGAGAACGGCAGTAGATCCTCCACGCTGCCTCCGCCGCGGGCGATGACGATGACGTCGACGTTGGGGTCGGCGTCGAGTTCGCGCAGCGCCTCGACCACCTGCGGCACGGTGATGGTGCCCTGCACGGCGGTGTTGCGGACGGCGAAGTGCACCGCGGGCCAGCGGTCGGTGGCAACTGAGATGACATCGCGCTCGGCGTGACTGGCGCGGCCGGTGATGAGCCCGATGGTGCGTGGCAAGAAGGGGATCGGACGCTTGAGCCGCGGGTCGAACAGGCCCTCGGCGTCGAGTAAGCGGCGCAGCCGTTCGATGCGTGCCAGGAGTTCGCCCAAGCCAACGGCCCGAATCTCGCTGATGCGCAAGCTGAATGAGCCGTTGCGGGTGTAGAACTGCGGCTTGCCGTGCATGATCACTTGCGTGCCTTCGGAGAGCGGCACCGGGGCGTTGGTCACGAGGTCGCGCGGACAACTGACCGTCAGCGACATATCCGCAGCGGGGTCACGCAGCACCATCCAAGCGGTCGACTGGCGCACCTTCAGCTCGGTCAGTTGGCCCTCGATCCACACCGTGCCGAGCCGGTCGATGTACTTGGCGACGCGAGTGGCGACCGCCCGCACCGGCCAGGGATTGTCGGGGGACTTGCCCTGCTCGACGTCGGTCATTTGCCCAGCTCCGCTGGGGTGGTCACTTGGCGGTCGCGCGCGTGATCCTGTTGGCCAGCAGGGTCTGGAACGGCGCGCGCGCTTTGGTGGCGTCCTCGTAATCCAGCAAGGCCTCGAGATCGGCGACGCGCAGCGACGTCAGCCGGGCGCGTAGCTGGGCCAGGGTGAGCGATTCATAGTCCAGCTCGGTGACGATGTCGGGCGGATCGGCCTTGGCGAGCTCGGTCTGCGTTGTCGCCGGGTAGTCGTCCGATGACTGGGGCTCACCGCCGGTGAACAACGCGAAGCGGCCCTCGGTCAGGCGTTCGCCGTCGAGGCTCGGTGTGATCGGCGCGCTGTCTTCGAGGTCCTCGTCGAACGTGGCCCACTGGGGTTGCTCGTCCTTGGGCGGGAACAACTGGTCCAGCGCCTCATCGCCCTTATTGACCAGATCGGCGACGTCCTGCTGCAGTTTCATCACGAGGTGGGCAACCTGGCTCACGATGGTCATCGGATACATCAGGATGGTCTGCGGAAGCTTGCGGGTTTCCTCGATGGCGGTCACCGCCGCACCTACCAGCAGACGGACCCCATACGGTGCAGTTGCCATGGCCCCAGACTACGGGCGATCGTCTGGCTGGCCTCGGTAGGTTGCGGATCAGTACCCTTGGAACCATGCCGCCGACGATAAATATGGGGATTCCGGGTGCCTCCAGCTCGGCGACCGGCGGTGTCACCGGTAAACGGGTGCTGCTGGCCGAGCCGCGTGGGTATTGCGCGGGCGTGGACCGCGCCGTCGAGACCGTGGAGCGCGCGCTGGAGAAGCACGGCGCCCCGGTGTACGTGCGTCACGAGATCGTGCACAACCGCCATGTGGTGGACACGCTGGCCCAGGCCGGCGCCGTGTTCGTCGACGAAACCGACGAGGTGCCCGAGGGCGCGATCGTGGTGTTCTCCGCACACGGCGTCGCGCCGACCGTGCACACCACCGCCGCCGAGCGCCAGCTCCAGGTCATCGACGCGACCTGCCCGCTGGTCACCAAGGTGCACAACGAGGCCAAGCGGTTTGCCCGCGACGACTACGACATCCTGCTGATCGGCCACGAGGGCCACGAGGAGGTCATCGGCACCGCCGGTGAGGCGCCGGACCACGTGCAGCTGGTGGACGGGCCGGACGCCGTCGACGACGTCACCGTGCGCGACGAGAACAAGGTGATCTGGCTGTCGCAGACCACGCTGTCCGTCGACGAGACGATGGAAACCGTGCGGCGGCTGCGGGAGCGCTTCCCGACGCTGCAGGACCCGCCCAGCGACGACATCTGCTACGCGACCCAGAATCGGCAGGTCGCGGTCAAGGCAATGGCTCCGGAGTGCCAGCTGGTGATCGTGGTCGGCTCGCGGAACTCGTCGAACTCTGTGCGGCTGGTCGAGGTGGCGCTGGGCGCCGGCTCGGACGCCGCCCATCTGGTGGACTACGCCGATGACATCGACCCGGACTGGCTCGAGGGGGCAACCACGGTCGGCGTCACGTCCGGCGCGTCGGTGCCCGAGGTGCTGGTGCGCGGTGTCCTCGAGCGGCTGGCCGACTACGGCTATGACATCGTGCAGCCGGTCACGACCGCCAATGAGACGCTGGTATTCGCGCTGCCGCGGGAGATCCGCCCGGCGCGCGCGTGATCCGCTTGCGCCGCCACCTGTTAGCTCTGTTCGCCACGCTCGCCGTTGCGATGGCCGGGTGCGGCGACGATGCGACCGATCGGTTGAACGCCACAGTGCACACGTTCGCCGACGCCCTCAGCAAGGGTGACGCGCAGGCGGCGGCCGCCGTCACGAGCGATTCGGCGCAGGCGTCCGACACGCTCGGCAAGCTGTTCGACAGCCTTGGCAAGAACGCCCATTTCGAGGTGTCCGCGGTCGATCACAAAGACAATGACGCGACGCTGCGCCTGGCCGCAACGTGGAAATTCGGCAAGGACGGCCGCAACGAGTGGACCTACACCACCACGGGTAGCGCGAGCCAGAATGGCGACGAGTGGAAGATTCGATGGGATCCGGCGACCGTCGCCCCCGGCCTAGGCACCGGCCCGCTGTCGTACAGCACCCTGACTCCCGACCCCGCGGCCCAAGTGCTGGACCGCACGGGCGCGGAGCTGTTGACCCAGCAGGTCGTCACGCTGGTCAACGTGTCTCCAGGCGCCGACGTGAATGCCGTTGCAGCGCTGCTCAATCCGATCGACGCCGGTATCACCGCGCAGTCGCTGCAGTCGCAGCTGAGCGCCGCCAGTGGCCAGCCGGTCACCGCGGTCACGCTGCGCGCGGAGGATCTGGCGCCCATCGAGGAGGCGCTGTCGGCGATGCCGAACGTGACGCTGGCCCCGCAGGCACGGCTGCTCACCACCGACAAGGCGCTCACGTCGCCGACGCTGTCCGGGCTGTCCGACCTGTGGCAGCACGCCACCGACGCCGCCGCCGGATGGGCGGTCAGCGCACAGACCGCCACCGGCAGCCAACGGGTCGGCGGGCGGGACCCCAAGACCGTCGCCGATATCGCGAGCACACTCGACATCGGCATGTCGCGCGCCGCCGAGGATGCATTGGCCCCGATTCCCACGCCTGCCGCGTTGGTGGTGATCCAGCCCTCGACAGGTGACGTGCTCGCCGTCGGCCAGAACCCCGCCGCGGACGAGCAGGGCCCGATCGCGCTGACGGGCCTCTATCCGCCTGGCTCGACCTTCAAGACGGTGACCGTCTCCGCTGCTTTGCAGGCCGGCCAGGTGACGCCGGACAGCGTCGTCGCCTGCCCGGGCACCGAGAACATCGAGGGCCGCCAGATCCCCAACGACGACAATTTCGACCTCGGCCAGGTGCCGCTGCATACCGCCTTCGCGCGGTCATGCAACACCACGATGGGCCGGCTCGCGGTAAATCTGCCTCCCGACGGCCTCACCAAGGCCGCCGCCCAACTGGGCCTGGGAATCGACTACACCGCGCCCGGCATGACCACTGTCACGGGCAAGGTGCCCGTCGCCGACACGTCAGCGCTGCGTGTGGAGGAGGGCATCGGCCAGGGTCGGGTCACGGCGTCACCGTTCGGTATGGCGCTCGTGGCCGCCGCGCTGGCGCATGGTTCGGTGCCATTGCCCGCGATCGTCGCTGGCCAACCCGGCAAGCCCGACCATGCTCCGGACCCGCTGCCTGCAGGCGTCGACGATCAAGTGAAATCGATGATGCGCGAGACGATTACGAGTGGCACTGCCACCCAGCTGCAAGACATCCCCGACATGCTCGGCAAGACCGGCACCGCCGAATACGTCGACAACACGCACGCACACGGCTGGTTCGTCGGCATCGATGGCGACCTCGCCGTGTCGGTATTCATCAGTGACGCGGGCAGTTCCGGCCCGGCCGTGGACGCCGCCGGTCGATTCCTGCGCGCGCTGAAGTAACCGCTCTCCCGACCGCCGTTAGCCGGCATCCGTGAATTGCAATTCAATTCAATGCCCGTTACCCGCCCGGTCTTTGCAGTTACGATCGCGTTGAGGGTTAGGGGGGTGGCCGAAATTGGGGTCCCCGGTCGCAGTTGACGCACGGTCCTCCGCGGCGTCGGTGCGACGACTTGCCCGAACCACGCCTGGTGTAATCGGCATCATCGCGCTCGCTGTGGCGGCCGTCTGCGTGATCGCCGGCTTGGTGTGTGGGGCCCAGCTCAACGGGCGGATCGACGAGCGTAACGCGGTTCTGACCCACTCTGAGCCGTTCGCCTACGCGGCGCAGAACCTCTACGCCGCCCTCTCGGCCGCCGATGCCGCCGCGGCGTCAGCGTTTCTCTCCGGCGGGATCGAAACGCCCGCGATGCGCGACCAGTATCAACAAGCCTTGGCTCGCGCGGCGTCCGCTCTCGCCGATGCGACCGCCGGAACCACGGACGCGGAAACGCGCACCGCGATGGCGAAGATAACCGAGCAACTGGCGGCGTACACCGCACTGGTCGAAGCGGCACGGGCGAACAACCGTCAGGTCTTCCCCATCGGTTCCGCCTACTTGCGCGAAGCATCGTCGTTGATGCAGACGTCGCTGCTGCCCGAGGCCGAGAAGGTGTACGGCGGCAATCTCGCCACGGTCAAGGAAGACCAGCGGGCAATCGGTTCGCTGCCGATCGTCAGCCTCGCCCTGCTGGTGCTCGCACTCGTGGCGATCGGTGCCGCTTCGGTGATCATGTACCGCCGCACGAACCGGCAGTTCAACATCGGGCTCGTCGTCGCGGCGGCCACCGTGTTGCTGGTGATCGGATGGGTGGTCGTGGCCACCCAGTTGGCGGCGGGCGAGATCGAACGCAGCCAGACCGAAGGCAGTGAGAAGTTGGAACAGTTCGCGAAAGCGCGCATCGTTGCTCAGAAGGCACGGACAGACGAGACGCTGGTACTGATCGCCCGGAGTGACATCACTGCCGGAGAAGCGTCGTTCTACGGTCACATCGATGAGCTCGGCAAGCTGCTCGACGCGGCGCCTGCCGCCGCGAGGGACGCGGTGCAGAAGTGGACCGCCAGCCACCGGAAGCAGGCCGAGGCCTACGAGAACGGCGATTACGACGCCGCAAAGGCCCAGGCGATGGGCCCTTCCGCAGTGGAGTTCGCCGCCGTCGAATCCAGCTTGCGCAACGGGATCGAGCAAACACGCGAAACGCTCCGCGATCGGGTGTCGGCTGCAGGAGGGTGGCTGGCATGGAGCCCGACGGGGACCCTCGTCCTGATGGTCGTCGCTGCGTCAGCGGCGGTCGTCGGGTTGTGGCCGCGGCTCAAGGAGTTTCTATGAGAACACGAGTTGTGTTGGCGCTACTCGTCGTTGCGCTCACCGTCGCCGGATGTGCCTCCTCCATTGCACCGGTTTCGGTGTCGGTCTCGCCGGTCGAACCGTCGCCATCCGGAGCCAGCGAAGTCACGGCCGCGCCGCCGCCTGCGGGAGCCACCGACGTGTCGCCCGCGGGAAGCGCGGACTGCGACAGGGAAGCCAGCCTGCGCCCCGGCCCGCTGCCGACGCCGGGTGCAATGCCGCCGGCTTCGACGATGGCGAAGATCGCCGAGCGTGGCCGGCTCATTGCGGGAGTCGACCAGGACACGTACCTGTTCGGCTTTCGCAACCCGGCTACCGGGAAACTGGAGGGCTTCGACATCGATATCGCACGCGAGATCGCGCGGGCGATCTTCGGCGACCCCGACCGCATCCAGTTCCGAGTGCTGAATCCAAACCAACGAGAATCCGTGTTGCAGAACGGTGAGGTCGACGTGGTGGTGCGGACCTACTCGATCACCTGTGAACGCGAGGAGCTCGTTGATTTCTCCACGGTGTACTTCAATGCCCACCAGAAGGTGCTGACGGTGAAGGGCTCTGGAATCGATTCTTTCCAAGCACTTTCGGGCAAGCGGGTGTGCGCGGTGTCGGGCACCACCTCGCTGGCGAAGCTGTACGAGCTCAACCCGCCGCCGAAGGTATTCGGTGCGACGACATGGACGGACTGCCTCCTGATGCTACAACAGGGACAGGTCGACGCGATCAGCACAGACGATGCGGTGCTGAAAGGACTGGCGCATCAAGACCCGAACGTCGAGGTGGTCGGGGACAGCGTGGCCGTCGAGCCCTACGGCATCGGGGTCAACAAAGAGCACGAAGACCTGGTCCGATTCGTCAACGGTGTTCTCGAGCAGATCCGCGAGGACGGAACCTGGCAGCGGCTCTACGAAGCCCGGCTACAAGAGCTCGGACCATCCCCAGGTCCTCCGGAACCGCGCTACAAGGACTGACCATGAGAGTGCTGACTGCCGATGAGATCGATCGCGAACTTGATTCGCGCTCAAAGGAAGTCGCCGCGATGTCAGCTACGCTGCTCGAGCTCGAGAACCATCCGGGGCTCGAGCACGTGCGGCTCTATCTGCCGACCGGCGTGACTGCGCAACGGTGGTCCGTGATCGAGAAGTCGCTCGCGCAGCTGTGGGAGGACCTGGGGCGGATGACGTCCATTCTGGACTCGGCGCGCATGGTGCGGGAGAATCGATCGCGGCCCGACGGCGACGACTGCAAAGAGTTGACGAAGTTGCTGCGAGAGCGGGCGCTCGAGGTGTCGCGCCGGCCAATCCCGTTGGCGCAGCGTCAGATCGGTGGCGCCGGTGAAGCAGTCGAGTACGTCGGGCTCGCCGACACGGCGGAGCGGATGCACACCGCCTACCCGGCGGTCGTCGAGTTCCTCGACGCGGTCGATCGTGTCAACTCACTTGTGGCCGAGAAGCTTGCACCGACGCGGAAGCGACTCGAGGCGGCGGGCACGGCAGGACCGGAGGAGATTGCCGAGTTGTTGGCTGTCGCCGCGACCGATCCACTCTCCCTGACCACGCGCGACATCGAGAAGCGCATCGCCGCCATCGCGGACAGCGTCGAGCAGCGATCGGCGGAGCTGGCCGAACTGTCTGCAATACAGTTGAATTGGCCCGATGCCGTCGCGACTACCGCCCAGCTCCTTGACGAGCTGCGGGCTGCGAACACGCGTGCGACAGAGATTCGCACGCACGCCGTACAAAAGGTCCTAGCGGGCTCCTTTCCGGAACGCGGCGACGCCGAACCGGGCCTGCGCGCCGAGTTACGGTCCATCACCGCACCCGATCCGAAGGCGCTACGGTCGCTTCGCCACCGGATCGAGGCCGCGCTGCGAGCTGCGCGTGAGGAAGAGCAGCTCGCGCAGGGCCTGCTCGACCGTCGCAGCGAGCTCAAGGG
>DASQCE010000429.1:0-19538 GCA_035634855.1 Mycobacterium sp. | reverse complement strand
GTGTCGGGGACTTTTCCGTTCCCCTGCTTGCGCGTGGGCCCAGCGCGCAGAGAACTCAGCCGAAGAAGGTGTTGCGGCGGTTCGCCAACAACTGATACAGCGTCTGCTGGATGGTTTCGCGGACCTGGTCGGTCAGCTCGAACGTGATCATCGGATCGTCAGCCGCCGATTCGTCGTAGTCCGCGGTTTCGATCGGCTCCCCGAACTGGATGTGCCACTTCGACGGCAGCGGCACCATTCCGGCAGGCCCTGCCAGCGGGAAGAACGGGGTCACCGGGAAGTACGGCAGCCCGAACAGCCGGGCCAGCAGCTTGACGTCGGCGATCATCGGGTAGATCTCCTCGGAGCCGACGATCGAGCACGGTACGATCGGCGCCTTGGTCCGCAGCGCGGCCCCGACGAAGCCGCCGCGGCCGAAGCGTTGCAGCTTGTAACGGTCCTTGAAGTGCTTGCCCAGGCCCTTGTAGCCCTCCGGGAAGACCGCGGTCAGCTCGCCTGCGGCCAGCAGCCGGTGCGCATCGGCCGTGCACGCCATGGTGTGGCCGGCCTTGCGCGCGGCCTGACCGAGCATCGGCATGTCGAAGACCATGTCGGCTGCCAGCAGGCGCAGGTCTCGATGCGTCGGGTGCTTGTCGTGCACCGCGACGGCGGTCATCAGCCCGTCGAACGGCAACACGCCCGCGTGGTTGGCGACCACGAGGGCCGCGCCGGACTCCGGCAGGTTTTCGATCCCGCTGACCTCAACCCGGAACCACGAGTTGAAAAACACGCGCAACAAGGGCAAAAAGATTGCGTCATTGAGGTGCGGGTCGAACCCGAACTCGTCGACGGTGTAGTCGCCCATCATCCGCTTGCGGATGAATTCGGCGACCCCCGCGATCCGCTTGGCGAGCTCTGACGGCGTTTCCTCGGCGGGCCGCCCCGCGGCGGCGCCGCGCCGCTGGTCGATCTCGCGGACGACAGCGGCGATCTGCTCGGCAGAAGCGCGGCCGCCGTTGTCCGAGAGCAGCGAGGGATGTCGGCGTGAGCTCTCAGCACGCGCCGCAGCGGCGCGCCGTTGAGCCGACGATCGGCTCGAATTAGAGTGCAGCGGAATGACTTTCGCCTTGGACTCGCCCGCCACGATTCTTACCTTCTCCCCACCCGTATTAGAGTCTTGTGCTTAACGTCCCCAACGTTGCGCCGCCGACACGGCGCGACTCTCCATTGAGCGTACCCATCGCGGGTCGATGATCGGCGTCAATCCGCGACCGCGAACGTAATCGTCGAAAGCCTCCGCCGTCGTCCACTTTGGGTTATAGCCTAAGTCGTTTCGCATCCGAGTGGTATCCATAACCCGGCCGTAACTCAAATAGTCGAGCTGCTCGCGATCGAGTTCAGTGTAGCGAGTTGCGCGTCTCAGCGAATCCACAGCCCAAAGCGCCGAACGCGGCACCGGCAGCGGCACCCTGCCCGAGCGCCGGATCGCCTGACTCATCATGATGATGCCGGGCGCGCCCACGTTGTAGGTTCCCGGCTTGCCCGCCATGGTCGCGCGCTCCAACGCGCCGAGCGCGTCCTGCTCGTGCAGCAGCTGCAGCCGCGCGTCGTGACCGACGACTGTCGGCACCACCGGACCGGCCAGGTAGCGCGACAGCGCGGTATCCATCGCGGGGCCGATCATGTTGGCCAAACGCAGGATGCTGACCGCGATGTCGGCCCTGCGGCGGCCCAGCCCCCGGGCGTAGCCTTCGATGTCGATGCTGTCCCGGGCGAACCCTTCGCCCGGTGGCCTGCGGCGACTACTGCTCTCGGTGAACAGCACCGGATCGCGCGAACTCGAGCCATACACCTCGGACGTCGACTTCAGCACGACGCGGCGCACCGAGGGCGCCTTCTGACAGGCCGCGAACAACTGGATCGCGCCCATCACGTTGAGTTCCTTGAGCGTCGCGCGCCCGCCCGAGCGCGGGGCGTAGGAGGCCGCCGAGGCGTGCACCACGGTATCGACGTCGCCGTTGCGGATGACCTTGGCGATGAATGGGTTACGGATGTCGGCGCGGACGAACTCCGCACGGCCCATCCGTCGCAGCAGATCCTTGCTCGGCGCGATCGCATCGACCGCGATGACGTGGTTGATCAACGGGTTCTGCGCGAGCCGGGCGGTCAGATATCCGCCGAGGAACCGGCATGCCCCCGTGACCAGGACGACCTTCGGATAGTGGACGGTGATGCGCGAGTCGGATCCGTTCGATTGGCCCCCAGAATCCATCTGGACAGACTAGCCGCCGAGCATGAATGCTACTTGCCGAGTTTTCTGCGCTGCACCCGTGTGCGACGAAGCAGCTTGCGGTGCTTCTTCTTCGACATGCGCTTACGCCGCTTCTTGATGACTGAACCCATGAACTCCGCTACCTAATGTTTCCAAGCCTCTTGACCCGCACACCTTACCTGGGCGGCCTGGGTAAACGGAAAATGCGCCAGCCGTCCGAGCCCGCGGCCGGCGATGAGCCGCTTGCGCGAAGAGCGTTCAGCCGGCGATGAGCCGCTTGCGCGAAGAGCGTTCAGCCTGCGTCGAAGTACGAGCTCTCCAGCATGTCGTGGACGGCCTTGGCGTGCACCCGGAACGAGCGTCCGACGCGGACGGCGGGCAACTCGCCGTTGTGCACCAACCGGTACACCGTCATCTTGCTGACCCGCATCAGGCTCGCCACCTCGGCGACGGTGAGAAATTGAGCTCGTGGCGGCTGACCGTCGGTCGGGCCGGCGTCACGCGCAGCCTTTCCACTAGCCGAATCCCGCGCCGATGGCCCGTTCATAGACGTCATCGCAACCCAATCCATCAGGCACAGGCGATTCCAGCGGCTTCCCCACCGCTGGCACCAACCCGTGCTTACCACTGGGAGAATAGCGTGGCGGATGGGGTTACTGCGACGGGTGTGGGCTAATCCAATGGAAATTAATTAACTACTCGGATGTAATTCCGAGCTGCTCAGAGCGCTTTTTTGCGGCTTCAACGGCCTCGGACACCGCCGCCCGCAAACCGCCCCGTTCGAGTTCTCGCAGCCCAGCAGCGGTGGTACCGCCCGGTGAGGTAACCGTGGCTCGCAATTGGGCGGCGGTGGTGTCGATTGCGGTGCCCATCGCCACGTCGCCCGCCGGCTGCGCCTCGTCCAGGCGCTCCAGCAACATCGCGGCAGAGCCGGCCATTGTTTGCACGACGAGATCGGTCGCCACCGAACGGGTCAGCCCGGCGGCGACGCCCGCATCGACGAGCGCCTCGACCATCAGGAAGAAGTACGCGGGCCCCGAGCCTGACACCGCGGTGACCGCATCGAGTTGTGACTCGGGCACCGTCAGCACGCCGCCGACCGCGTCAAAGATCGCTGACACCTCCTTGAGGTGCTCGGCGGTGGCGAACCGGCCACGCGCCAGTGCGCTGACTCCCCCGCCGACGACGACGGGCGCGTTGGGCATGACCCGGATGACCGGCGATCCGGCCGGCAACTTGTTCTCATAGAACTCGGTGGTCACCCCGGCGACAACCGACACGAAAACGTGTTCGGCGGTATCGCTTTCGGCCTTCACCGCGGCGTCGGCGATCTCGCCGACGACACTCCCCACATCGGCGGGCTTGACGGCGACGACCACGTAGGTCGCGGTGTCGACCGCGTCGGTGACGGTCGTCACCAGCACCGAATACGTGTCGGACAGATACTTCGCGCGTTCGGGGAACTTCTCGGCGACCACCAGGTCCTTTACCTGCCGCCCGGCGCGCAGCAGCCCGGATAGCAGCGCCTCACCGATACTCCCACCGCCGATGATCGCGATTCTGGCCATGCGCGCAAGCATTGCACGCGACCGATTCTCACTCTGCGGGCGGCACCATCGCCAGTTGACGGGTCTGCACGATGATGCGGCCCTCGCAGTCGACGACGATGTGGTCATCGTCGAACCAGTCCTGGCCGATCTGCACCGTGGGCGCCCAACCCATTCGGTTCACCCCGAACGTCACGGGCACCGACACGTCGCCGCACAACACCGCGAAAAGCGCGTCCGCTCGTTCGGTTCGCCGTCATACACTCCCACCCCGGCCGCGGTGAGCGTGGAATTCATGAGGATTCGTCCTCCTACGTTCACGGTGTCAACGCAGCAGGTGCGCGCGGGCGAACTGCAGTGACTCACGCAGCAGCGCTTCGCGTTCAGTGGCCGTGCGCGCGCCCGATGTGGTCACTTCGAGGATCACATGCCCGGAGAAGTCGCCTGTCGCCAGCATCTCGCAGACCTCAACGGTGGGCTGGGTGCCGCGGCCCGGCACCAGGTGCTCGTCGGTCGAGGCGCCGCTGCCGTCGCACAAATGCAAGTGCACGAGGGCGTCGCCCATCCGGCGGGCCATGTCGAGCGCGTCGCTGCCTGCGGTCGCGGTGTGCGACAAATCCAGCGTGTAGTGGGCGTGGTTGCCGTCCAGCGGGTCGTACGACGGTGCGAACGCCGAGATGCCTGGCCCGGGCCTGCCGCCACGCTTTCGCATCCGCTCGATCGATGTCTGGCCGGCACCGAAGAACCGGTCGGCGCGGAACGGAAACATGTTCTCCACCGCCACCATCACGTCGCTGGACGCCTCGAGCTCGGCGACCTGATCGGAGAAGCTCTCGGCGTAGCGGCGTTGCCAACGGAACGGCGGATGCACGACGATCGTCTGCGCGCCGAGCTGTTCGGCCGCCCGCACACTGCGCTCCAGCTTCGGCATCGGGTTGGCACCCCACACGCGCTGTGAGATCAGCAGGCACGGGGTGTGCACCGACAGCACCGGCATGCCGTAGCGCTCGGACAGTCGCGCGACGGCTTCAATGTCTTGGCTGACCGTTTCGGCCCACACCATTAGCTCGACGCCGTCGTAGCCGAGCCGCGCCGCGTACTCGAAGGCGGCCTCGGTCCGCAGCGGATATACCGAGGCAGTCGACAGACCGACCTTGATGGCGGGGCGCACTGTGTTAGTCGGCGCCTAGCCCGATTGCAGCAGTGCCAACGGTCCCAGTGTGACCAGAGCCCCGACCGCCACCGCGATCAGCGTGCTGCCGATGTCCTCGGTCTTGCGCACCACGCGCACGCCCACGACCAGGCCGAGGATCACCAGCACCGACAGCACGAGGGCGACGATGTTGTTCCACTTCCACAGCTGGTCGAAGGCGACGAACAGGCCCGCGCCGAACGCGACCGCGATGATGCATTGGCCGACGACCCAGGCACCGCGCAGGAACGACGACATGCCCGAAGGCGCCGCGACCGTCTCCTCGTCGTCCTCGAGATCGATGTCCTCTGCGCGAGGTGGTGCGCCGCGCCTGGCCAAGTCGTCGGCGACGGTCTGACCGCCGAACAGCGTGCCGGCCGTCGACCGCAGGTAGGACGGCGGCTCGTCGTTGTCCTTCTCCTCGAGCGCGGCCTCCGTATCCTCGTCCTCGATCTCCGGCTCATCGGCCAGGTCGACCGGAGAATCGAACAGGTCGTCGTCCTCGTCGACCGGATCGGGGCTCATCTGCTCGGCACCGTGAACCGCTGGCGCGAAGCGTCGCTGGCCGGGGCTGTATTTCGGCCGACGCGGCGGGGGCGCGAAGAAGTCCACGGGGTCGTCGTCGGTGTCGCGCTGCTCGATGTGGGCGGCGTAGTCGGCGACCGCGTCGGCGTAGTCGTCGTCGACATCTTCGTCGACGTAGTCGTCGTCGACATCTTCGTCGACGGATTCGGTTTCGGAGGCGGGCTCGACCTCGACGCCGTCGACGGATTCGGTTTCGACGCCGTCGACGGATTCGGTTTCGGAGGCGGGCTCGACCTCGACGTCGTCGACGGATTCGGTTTCGACGCCGTCGACGTGGTCGACGACGCCGTTCGTCGACGCCGCCACGGGCTCATCGGCGACCACCGGGATCGTTCGGGTGGCCTCGGTTTCGTCGACGTCGTGAACTTCGTGCTCCCGGAGGATCGGGATCTCACCGGTCAACTCCGCGACTGTGACGGAGTCGCTGTTGCCACGACGCCTCCGGCGCCTGCCGCCGACGGGCGGGGCACCGATCGTGCCGTTCCTTGCCAGCAACTCCGCGACCGAGATCGGTCGTGTGCTGCTGTGGCTGTCTTCTGGTCCTGTCATCGTGTGTTGCCTCTGGGCCTTAGCTGGTGCTTGATGTGGCGCCGGTGCGCCTCCGTCCTCTCGCTCAGCGTCCGCGCACGGACGTTTCCACCAAGGCCGTTCCATCGGCTTCGCTGTCGAGTTTCCGCAGAATCAGCCCTTCTCGCAATGCCCAGGGACAGATATCCACGCTATCGATATCGAGAGCCTTCATACTCGCCTCAGCTACCAACGCGCCGGCCACGATCTGTGGCGCGCGTTCGGCACTTACTCCTTCCAACTCCGCACGGTCGGCCGCGGTCATCCTAGAGATGAATGCTATGAGCTGTCTGAGTCCGGTAGCTGTCAAGGTCCGCTTTACCCGGGGGCCCTCCCCAGAGGGCGCGGCGCCGGTGAGGCGGGCAAGCGAGCGGAAGGTTTTCGACGTTGCGACCGTCAGGTCGGGGTTTCCGGCCTTGAGCACCTTGGCACCGGCGTCGGCGATCTCGGTCGCCAGCCAGTCACGCAGCATGGCCACGCGGCGTCGGCCTGGCGGATCGTCGGGCAGCCATTCGCGGGTGAGCCGGCCGGCGCCCAGCGGCAGCGACAGCGCCACTTCGGGCTCCTCGTCGACGCCGCTGGACAGTTCAAGCGAACCGCCGCCGATGTCGATGTTGATGATGCGCCCAGCGCTCCACCCGTACCACCGGCGCACCGCCAGGAACGTCAACCGGGATTCGTCGACCCCACTGAGCACCTGCAGCGCCACACCCGTCTCGGCGAGCACCCGCGAGAGCACGTCCTCGGAGTTGGTGGCGTCGCGCACCGCGGAGGTGGCGAACGCCATCAATTCGGCGCAGCCCGAGCTGGCGGCGATCTTGGCGAACTCGTCGATGGTGCTGATGAGTTTGTCGGCACCCTTCCGGGTCAGCTTGCCCGAGCCGTCGATCGCCTCGGCGAGCCGCAGCGACGCCTTGGTGGCACTCATCGGGGTGGGATGGCCGCCGCGGCGCGCGTCCACCACCAACAGGTGGACGGTATTGCTGCCGACATCGAGCACGCCTAATCGCACGCACCCAACCTACTGGGTTTACCGTTGAATGCTGTGACGGCATCACATCCCGGCGAGGTGGAATTGGACTTTGCCCGTGAATGGGTGGAGTTCTACGACCCCGACAACCCTGAACATCTCATCGCGGCCGACCTGACGTGGCTGCTGTCGAGGTGGACGTGTGTGTTCGGCACGCCCGCATGCAAGGGCACCGTCGAGGGTCGGCCCGACGACGGATGTTGCTCGCACGGCGCGTTTCTGTCCGATAAGGACGACCGCGCCCGGCTGGATGACGCCGTCAAGCAGCTGACCGACGAGGATTGGCAGTTCCGCGACAAGGGGCTCGGCAAGAAGGGCTACCTCGAGTGGGACGAGTACGACGACAAACCGAACCTTCGTACGCGAAAGTACAAGGACGCCTGCATCTTTCTGAATCGGCCCGGATTCCCTGCCGGCATCGGCTGTGCACTGCACAGCAAGGCGCTGAAGCTGGGTGTCGAGCCGTTGACGATGAAACCGGACGTGTGCTGGCAACTGCCGATACGCCGCACCCAGGAGTGGGTGGAGCGGCCCGATGGGTCGGAGATCCTCAAGACCTGGATCACCGAGTACGACCGCCGCGGTTGGGGTGAGGGCGGGGAGGACCTGCACTGGTACTGCACCGGCGACCCCAATGCGCACGTCGGCGCCAAGCAGGTGTGGGAGTCGTACGCCCCCGAGTTGACCGAGCTGCTCGGTGAGAAGGCGTACTCGGAGCTGGCAGCAATGTGCAGGCGGCGCAACGGCTTAGGGCTGATCGCCATACACCCCGCGACCCGCGCCGCCGAATGAATCAGGGGCTGTTCCTGTTCCGGCTCATTCCGCCGCGGGCGGATTTCGCCCAGACGATGACGGCAGAGGAACAGCAGGCGATGGCTCGGCATCAAGACTATTGGCGCCAACTGCTCAATGAGGGGCGCGTGGTGGTCTACGGACCTGTCGCCGACCCGGAGGGCGTGTGGGGCATGGGCGTGCTGCGCGCCGAATCCCAGCAGGAATCAGTCCTGCTGGGCCAACGCGACCCGGCTGTCGCGCTCGGCGTGTGCACGTTCGATGTCATCGAGATCATGGGTGGACAGACGGGTTAGGTGACCGCAGTCCGGCAAGCTCCAGAGCCACACCGCCGTACCGAACAGAACGGCAAGAAAGACTAAAACGTAAGCGCCAGGCAGGATTTCGTTCCATTCCCCGCCGGGCCGCAATGACAGAATACCTGCCTGCGGGCTGTCTCCTGCCACGAAAACAAACCAACCACCGACCAGAGCGCACAGCAACCACATCACAGTCGCTGCGACCCGGCCGCGCAGGACATATGCGCGATGGCCAAGGTGAACGACCAACGGCGCGAACCACACCCAGTGGTGGCTCCAACTGAACGGAGATGCGGCAGCAGAGGCCATTCCGACAACGGCGACTGCCAGCACGCCCTGCCCGTGTCGATACGCGAACGCCGCGACCAAGACGGCAATAGCCGCGACGGCAATCGCGGCGATGGCGGCAAGCGTCGGCTGCCAGTTCAGCCGCAGCAACAAGCCGCGCACACTTGTGTTCGCGAGTGGATCATGCGAAATGCGGTTGACGTCGTCGAAGCGACCGTGCAGCCAAAACGTGGCCGAATCCGCAGGCGCAACGGCAAATCCGATACCGACCGTGGCGGCGAACGTTGCGGTGGCCAGCAAGGCCGCACGTATGCGTCGCGTCACCAATAGGTAGACGATGAACAGCGCGGGAGTCAGTTTGATGCCCGCGGCCAATCCGACCCCGATACCGGTCCATTTGCTCTTCTTTATGCCCTGGGGGCACTCCCCTCGCAAGCTGGAGGCCCACCCACGCGAAGCGCAGGGGGACAGGTCAGCCACCACGAGCGCAAGGAGGACCAAGTTGATCTGCCCCAGCTCGGCCGTAAGCCGAATCGGCTCAAGCCATGCGATCACCCCAACCAGCAGTGCAACAAGGCTGAAGAGGCCTTCACCTACCTGCATGCCCGTCGACTTCAGCATCCGCACGACTGCGTAAGTCAAGGTCGCGACGACGCCGAGCAGCCACAGAAGGTGCACGACAGAACTGTCGAGTAAGGCGAGCGGCAAGGCGCAGATCGCCGCGAACGGCGGGTAGATGAACAGCAATTCGCCGGGTTTGCCAGTGAGACCGGTCGAGTACAGGTCAAGCCCCGCAAGCAGGCGTTCTGCGGCAAAGCGGTACACCATCGCGTCGACCTGCATCCGCAGCGTCGGCCAATGCGCATAAGCCGTGACGTAAGTCACCAGCGCGATTGTCGCGACTGCAGGGCCGCCCCGGCGCACCCAGGGGGCGACGGTGTTGGTTTGTAGGCTGTCTCGTGCGGTCTGCGTTGTCACTCTCACTCATCCACCGTGGTCGGCTCGGTCGTTGCAAAGCGCCCACGGTAGAAGAGTTAATTGTGAACGGCTCTCAGTTAGCCACCGCCGTCGGCGGCAGGACGGTTACCCCTCGAGCTTGTAGCCCAAACCACGCACGGTGACCAGGTGCACCGGGTTGGCCGGGTCTGCCTCGATCTTCGACCGCAGCCGCTTGACGTGAACGTCGAGCGTTTTCGTGTCGCCGACATAGTCGGCGCCCCAGACCCGATCGATGAGCTGCCCGCGGGTGAGCACCCGGCCGCTGTTGCGCATCAGGTACTCCAGCAGGTCGAACTCCTTGAGCGGCAACGTGATCGGCTCGCCGTTAACGGACACGACGTGTCGCTCGACGTCCATCCGCACCGGGCCGGCCTCCAGAATGCCGTCACCGATGCCGGAATCGTCGTTGTCGTTGCCGCGACGCAGCACCGCCCGGATCCGCGCGATGAGTTCGCGTGCCGAGTACGGCTTGGTGACGTAATCGTCGGCGCCGAGTTCGAGCCCGACGACCTTGTCGATCTCACTGTCCCGTGCCGTCACCATGATGACGGGAACGCTTGACCGCGAACGCAATTGCTTGCATACGTCGGTTCCGCTCATCCCCGGCAGCATCAGGTCCAGCAGGACGATGTCGGCGCCTGCCCGTTCGAATTCCGCCAGGGCCGATGGGCCATCGGCCACCACGGTGGCCTCAAAGCCCTCCTTGCGAAGGAGAAAGGCCAGGGGATCGGCCAAGGACTCCTCGTCCTCCACGATCAACACACTGGTCATTGGTCTGGCTAGTCCTCTCGCTCGTCCGATTCATCTTCATGATCGGGGTAGGCCGGAATCGACAGGGTGAACGTCGATCCCGTTCCCGGCTGACTCCACAGCCGGATCGATCCGTTGTGATTGGCGGCGACGTGCTTGACGATCGCCAGGCCGAGACCGGTGCCGCCGGTGGCGCGTGAGCGCGCCTTGTCGACGCGGAAGAACCGCTCGAACACCCGCTCCTGGTCCTCGCGCGCGATGCCGATGCCGCGGTCGGTGACCGCGATCTCGATGTAGTGGCCGCGCCTGCGTCGGCTGATCGAGACAGGAGACTCGTTGGGCGAGTAGGCGATTGCGTTAGACACCAGGTTGGCGATCGCGGTCACCAACAGTGGTTGGTCACCGTAGACCCGGTAGCCGGTCGGGGCGTCGGTGGTAATGGCGATGTCGGCGTTGTCGGCGGCCACCTTGTAGCGCGACAGCGCCTCGGCCACCACAGTGTCGACGTCGACGGCCTCCAGATCGGGCAACCGTTCGCCGCCCTGCAGCCGCGACAGGTCGATCAGCTCGCCGACCATGTTTGCTAACCGGTTCGACTCGGCGAGCATCTTCTCGGCGAATCGGCGTACGTTGTCGGGGTCGTCGGCGGAGGCCAGCAGGGCCTCGGCGAGCACGCCCATCGCGCCGACCGGAGTCTTGAGTTCGTGGCTCACGTTGGCCACAAAGTCGCGGCGGGTGGCTTCCATGCGCGCGTGCTCGGACTGATCGTCGACGTAGACGACCGCGAACCGGCGATCGTCCTCGGTGAGCAGCCGCACGTGTCCGCGCACCGACAGCCCAGACCGGCCGGGGTTGGCACGTTTACGCGGCGACAGGTCAACCTCGCCGTCCTCCCCGGTGGCCAGCGTGCGCTCCGCGGCCAGCCAGGCCCGGTCATTGAGCAGCCGGTCGCGGACCAGCCCCAGCTCGCGCGCCCGGTCATTGGTATAGACGACGTCACGGTAGGTGTCGACCACGACGATCCCAACCGGCGAACCCGAGACGATGTGCTCGAGCATCTGCGAGACGGTGATGCCGGACTGCTCGGCCGCGTGGCGTTGCCTGCGTTCGAGGATGCGCGGGGTCAGCGCCGCCCCCAACCCGACACCGATCAACAGTGCGAGGAGTGCCGCGACCCCCACTAGTAGGAGCGTCGATACCACACTCACGCGAAAATCGTACGCATCCGGTGAACGTCATCCCAGCAGCGTGCGGCCAAAACGGGGCATGTCACACGGCCAATCGCAGGTGTTCGGTACCCGTTTACCCAGTGTTTGCCGTACGGCACGGCCGCGCGCCTCTACTTGGTGCCCTGGGCGGCCACCGCAGCCGCACCCGCCGCTGCCGCCTCGGGGTCCAGATACTCCCCGCCAACGACCTGCGGCTTGAGGTCACCGTCCAGGTCGTAGCGGAGCGGGATCCCGGTCGGGATGTTCAGCCCGACGATCTCCTCGTCCGACATGCCGTCGAGGTATTTCACCAGCGCGCGCAGCGAGTTGCCGTGGGCAGCGATCAGCACTGTCTTGCCTGCCCGCAGATCGGGCACGATCGTCTCCTCGTAGTACGGCACGAACCGCTCGACCACGTCCTTCAGGCATTCGGTCAGCGGCCCACCGTCGATGTCGGCGTAGCGCGGATCGGCGTCCTGGCTGTACTTGCTGCCCCGTTCGATCGGCGGCGGCGGGGTGTCGTAGCTGCGTCGCCACGCCATGAACTGCTCTTCCCCGTACTTTTCCTTGGTCTCGGCCTTGTTCAGGCCCTGCAACGCGCCGTAATGGCGTTCATTGAGCCGCCAGTCGCGATGTACCGGGATCCAATGCCGGTCGGCCGTGTCCAGCGCAAGGTTGGCCGTGCTGATCGCCCGTCGCAGCACGGACGTGTACAGCACGTCGGGCTGGCGGTTCAGCTCCTTGATCAGCTCGCCTGCGCGGACCGCTTCGACCCTGCCCTGCTCGGTGAGGTCGACATCGACCCATCCGGTGAAAAGGTTCAGCGCGTTCCACTCGCTTTCGCCGTGACGGAGCAGAATCAGCGTTGCCAAGGAATCTGAAGCCATGGAGGGATCCTCTCACGAGGTCGATCAGTCGTCTTCGTCGTCGATCAGGTGCGCGAACGCCTGCAGGTTCGTCAGCGATTCACCGCGCGACACCCGCCACTCCCATTCTTTTTGAATCGACGACCGAAAACCCAACTCCAGCAACGTGTTGAAGTCGGAGTCGACGGCCTCGAGGACCTGACCGAGGATGCGATCGATCTCGTCGGGGGTGACCGAAGTCAGCGACATCCTGCCGACAAGATAGATGTCACCGACGTTGTCGAGCGTGTAGGCCACGCCGTACAGCCGCCGGTTGCGTTTGAGCAGGAACCGATACACACCCTCGTGGTTTTCGTCTGGCTTGCGGCAGACGAACGCCTCCACGCGTACGGAATGTTCGCCGATGGAAAGGATGGTGTTCGTCTTCAGCCGGCGCTCGCCGGGCAACTCGACGATGATGCCCGGCAGGCCGCCGTGAGCTCCCTTGTGAGGAGTGCAGACGAGGCCGTGCTCCTTGCACGTATCCTCGATGACCTTCGCGACGCTGCCCTCTGCTCTTCGCGCGAGCGGCTCATCGCTGTCCTCGGCTCTTCGCGCGAGCGGCTCACCGCTGCTCAAGCGCGTACCCCCCGCCTGATGGAGAAGCGTCGGCCGTTGCGTCGCGCCGTCACATCCGGCACCCGGTGCCGGGCACGGTAGTCGGCGATGGCGCGGCCATAGCTGGCCAGCAGCGCGTCGACGGTGTGCGTCCACGAGAACGTCGCCGCATGCTCGACGGCGGCGCGGCTCATGCTCTCGGGGCCACGCTGCAGCAGCGCGCCGATCGCCTGCGCCCAGTCGTCGACGTCGTGTCCGTTGACGAGCGTGCCGGTGACACCGTCTCGCACCGCGACCGGCAGGCCGCCGACGGCGGCCGCCACCACGGGGGTGCCGCACGCCTGCGCCTCGATGGCGACCAGCCCAAAGGACTCCGAATAGCTCGGCACCCCGACCAGGTCGGCGGCCCGGTACACGTCGACGAGTTGATCGCGGGACTGCGGCGGCAGGAACGTCACCCGGTCGCCGATACCCAGTTCGTCGGCCAGCTGAACCAGCCCGTCGGGCGCGGCCAGCCCACTGCCCGACGGTCCGCCCGCCACCAGCACCCGCACCCCCGGCAGCTTGGCCGCCGCGCGCAGCAGGACGTCGGGCGCCTTGAGTGGCTGAATGCGGCCGACGAACGCGAGCACCGGCTCGTCCTGGTCGAGTCCGAGCGCGGCGCGAGCGCCGCGCTTGTCCCCTGGTGTGAACATCTCCAGGTCGACGCCGGGGTGCACCACATCGATGCGGGCCGGGTCGGCGTGGTGTAGCGAAACCAGTTGCTGCGCTTCATGTTCGGTGTTGACGATCAACCGGTCCGCCTCGTCGACGACCTGCTGTTCGCCGACGGCGCGCAGCGGCGGTTCTGGTGAGTCGCCGTCGGCCAGCGCGGCGTTCTTCACCGCCGCGAGCGTGTGCGCGGTGTGCACCAACGGCACCGCCCAGCGGTCGCGGGCCAGCCAGCCGACCTGTCCGGACAGCCAGTAGTGCGAATGCACGATGTCGTAGTAGCCGGGTTCATGGGTGGCTTCAGCGCGCAGCACGCCGGCGGTGAAGGCGCACAGCTGGGTGGGCAGGTCGTACTTGTCGAGCCCCTCGAACGGCCCCGCCACAACGTTGCGCACCAGCACGCCGGGCGCCACCTTGACGACGGGCTGATCGGCCGACGACGTCGCGCGGGTGAAGATCTCCACCTCGACACCGCGGCGGGCCATCTGCAGCGCGCTCTGCAGCACGTACACGTTCATGCCGCCGGCATCGCCGGTACCCGGCTGGGCCAGCGGTGAGGTGTGCACCGAGAGCACGGCGACGCGACGTGGAGCCGGAAGGCCGGCGACATTGGACCTCGGAGCCGGAAGGCCGGCGACATTGGACCCCTGCAGATCTGTTGCTAGGCGCACACAGACATGTCTACACCTTGGCGCCATCGCCGAGATTGACACCAGGGTCGTCAAAGGTGGGTGTGGGCCCTGGACTACGACTAGTCCTCGAGCCTGTAATTGCGCAGCGAAACTTCGAGTATGGCCCTGCTGGAATACCGTTTCGGCGCAAGGCCGCTAAGCGGTCGCTTCCGGCCGGCTCTGGGCGCGCCGCATTGCCCCAATCGGGTCCGAATAGAGCCCGCCCAGCGACACCACGCCGGCGCCTGCTTCCTGTACCCGGTTACCGAACGCGGTGACCCTGATGTCGCGGGCCGGCAGCACGGACCGCTCGGCGTACGCCGCCTCGACGAGGTTCATGCCCTCGGGGTACTCGGTGAACGCCTGGCCGCCGACCACCAGATCGTCAGGGTTGAGCATGTCGCGCAACAGCGCGACCGCCTCCCCGAGCACCCTCGCCCGCTCGGCCAGCAGCGCGCGGGCCTGCTGGTTGCCCTGCCGCGCCGACCGCAGCACGGCCGTCACCGTCGACGCGGGGCCGTCGGCCGGGATGATGCGCGCCTTGCGGGCCGCGATCAGCACCGCCTCGTCGCTTACCGTGGATTCCAGCTTGCCGCTGCCGCCGAGCAGTTCCGAGTGCGCGGGCAGCGCGGCGATGGTGCCGGGGCCGCTGGACGGCGAATGCACCCGCCCGCCGATCGACAGGGCGTAGCCGACGGTTTCGCGGGCGTAGACATACAGGCTGGTCGTCGATTGTATCGCCTGGCGGCGCACCCCGAGCAGCAGTTCGGCGCCCGCCATCGCGTCGACGTGAGAGGCCACCGACACCGGCAGGCCGAGCGTCTCGGCCAGCACGGGCCCGACCGGCGCGTCGGACCAGCCCAGCCGCGGGTGGTCGAGGTATCCGGTGGTGCTGTCGACGACGCCGCCCGCGGCCACGCCCACCCACAGCGGGCGGCGGCGGTGCCAGCGGCTCAGATAGCGGCGGGCGCTACCTGCCAGCGAGGCCAGCGCCGCGGCCTGCGCGCCGTGCGGGGTCGGCGTCTCCACCGCGTCCAGCGTGCGGCCGAACAGGTCGGTGGCCACGATGCTGGTGGTGCGGGCACCGATGTGGATGCCGAGCGTGAGGAACGGCTCGTGGTTGACCTCGACCGGCACGCGGGGCCTGCCGATGGCGCCGGAGACCGCGAGGTCGGCGCGCTCGCGCAGGATCCCCGCGTCCAATAGCGCAGTGACCTGGCGGTTCACCGTCGCGATGCTGAGCTGGGTGACTTGCGCGATGACGTCACGGGCGATCGGGCCGCGCAGACGCGCCGCGCTGAACACCGAGGCGGCCGCCGCGTCGGCGACCTTCAGCGAGGGGGCGACGACGCGGTGCCGCGCCTGGGGGTAGCTCGCAGGAGCCAGTGCCCGCTTCGCGTGGCCGGCATTGCGGACGCCCTTGGCCGAGGTCGCCGGCTGACGAAGGGTGGTGGTGGAGGAAGTGCGCACGGATCTGTCCTTTGTTGAGGTCGGCTGGTGGGTCCGGGCCACACCTGCGACTCAGCGGGACAGGAAGCGTCCGGTATCAGTCAGGCGCGGCGAAGTGCGCAACAACAACAGTGCCGCGTGGCAACTGCAGCTTGACTAGTCCGGTACACACGGTGAACTTAGCATGCCAACTAAAGTTGAGCAGATGACGACACCTTCAGCCTCCGAACGGGTCGCGGTGGTCACCGGCGCCAGCGCCGGCATCGGCGAAGCGACCGCGAGAACGCTTGCGGGACAAGGCTTTCATGTCGTTTGCGTGGCCCGCCGGGAAGGCCCGATCAAGGCGCTGGCGGACGAGATCGGCGGCACCGCAATTGTGGCGGACGTCACTGACGACAAGGCGGTGTCGGCGCTGGCCAGCGCCCTGGACCGGGTCGATGTGCTGGTCAACAACGCGGGAGGTGCCCGCGGGCTCGAACCGGTGATAGAGGCGGACGTCGATCACTGGCGCTGGATGTGGGAGTCCAATGTGCTAGGGACGCTGCGCGTCACCCGCGCGCTGCTGCCCAAGCTGATCGACTCCGGCGACGGCCTGATCGTCACGGTCACCTCGATCGCCGCGATCGAGACCTACGACAACGGTTCCGGCTACGCGTCGGCCAAGCACGCCCAGGGTGCGCTGCACCGCACACTTCGCGGCGAGCTGTTGGGAAAACCGGTGCGGCTCACCGAGATTGCGCCGGGAATGGTCAAGACGGACTTCTCACTGCGCCGGTTCGAGGGCGACGAGGAACGCGCGGCCAAGGTCTACGAGGGCGTGACTCCCCTGGTCGCAGAGGACGTCGCCGAGGTGATCGGGTTCGTCGCGTCCCGCCCGTCGCACGTCAACCTCGACCTGATCGTGATCCGGCCGCGGGACCAGGCCAGCGCGTCCCGCTTCAGCCGGAGGCTGAACAGATAGCCCCTAACCGCCAGGTCGCCCGTTGACGGGCTGAGGCGCATCCGACGGCGTGACCGGAGCAGTGCTGGGGATCTCACTCGGTGAGCTCTGCGGCGACAGTGCCGACATCGCCACCCAGTCGTCCCAGCTGATGGCCCAGTCCCACAGGTCACCGTCGGCGTAGGACAGCTCGATGGAGGTACCGGTGACCTCGACGGGGTCGCCGTAGATCGCACTGTTGAAGTACTGCTGGGCGTCACCCGTCGACAAGTTGATGCAGCCGTTGGTGACGTTGGTGTTGCCCTGCGCACCCGAACTGGCCGGGTTGGCGTGGATGAACTCGCCGTTGTTGGAGATCCGCACCGCGAACCGCTCGTGGGCGTTGGTGTACCCGCCGGCGGGGTTGGACATGTAGAAGTCCTCGTACTTCTCGGTGACGACGTGGACGCCGCTGCGGGTGATGTTGCGCGGCAGATCGGCCTCGCCGTAGCTACAGGGGAAGTCCATGATCACGTTGCCATCCGCGTCGAGCACCTGGATGCGGTGTGACGAGGCCTCGGCCTTGACCACCTGGCGGCGTCCGATCTCGAAGTTCAGCGAGATGTCCTGACCGCCGTACGCGCTGTCTCCGAACTTCACTCCGTACAGCTTCGCGTCGACCGCGATCTTCGTGCCCGCCGGGTAGTACTCCTTCGAGCGGTAATGCACCCGCGAGCCGCCCACCTCATCGGGCAGCCACGCCCAGCTGCCCTCCACTGGCGGCACGGTGGCGACCTTGAGTGCCTTCTCCACGGTGGCCCGATCCTCGTCGCCGATCGCTGCGTCGAACTGGATGATTACCGGCGCGGCGACGCCGACGACCTGACCGTCGGCGAGCTGGAATTGGCCGTTGACCTGAGTGGTCGGGTTGATCGTGGTGAAGTTGCCCTGCACAGGGACGGTCTTGCCGTCATGCCCGACGACCGAGCCGGCCCAGGTGTAGGAGACGCCGTAGCCGAGCGGTTCCGTGGTGGTGAAGCTGGTGCGGTCCCGGTTGAGCGCGCCCGTGACGACCTTGCCGTCGGAGTTGGTAAGTGCGACGCGCTGGAACCAGCCATCCTTCACCTCAATGCGCACGGGCGCGACGGGCGCCACGTCCCTGGCCGCGTTGGCGGGCTGATACTTGATGGACGGGGCGGACGGCGCCGCAGGCGCCTCGGCCGATGGCTTGCCGACCCTGCTACCGCAAGCTGCCAGTACGCCCGGCGCAACGACGCCGACCGCCAGGGCGGTCAGGGCCCGCCGTCTGGTGACAGACGGCATAGAGGGCACGGCGTTGGCTGGGCTCACGTGGACCCAGGGTACCTAGAGAGCGGCCCCAATCAGAATCGGCTCGGGTGTGAGTTTGATCCCGAATGTGGTTTCAACACCGTCCCGCACCGTCCTGGCCAGCGAAATCACATCCGCGGTCGTGGCGCCGCCGCGATTGGTCAGCGCCAGCGCATGCTTGGTGGACAACCGTGCGGGTGCGCCATCGCCTGGATAGCCCTTGCCGAAGCCGGCCCGTTCCACCAGCCACCCCGCGGCCAGCTTCACCCCGTCCGGGGCGGGGTAGTTCGGCACCGGCCCGTCGACTCGGCCGGACAGCCGCTCGAACTCGGCCGTCGTGACGACGGGGTTGGTGAAGAACGACCCGACGCTCCAGGTGTCGTGGTCGGTCCCGTCGAGCACCATGCCCTTCCTGGTCCGCAGCGACAACACCGCCTCTCGCACCCGAGTGGGGTCGGCACGGGAGCCTGGTTCGGCGTCCAGGGCGGCGGCCAGTTCGCCGTAGCGCAGCGGGGCGCTGCGCCCGTCGGCGTCCAAAGCGAACTCCACCTCGAGCACGACCGCGGCGGTTGAATGCTTGAGAACGCTTGTGCGGTAACCGAATTGGAGAGCATCGGGCTCAACCCAGCGACCCTTGCCGGTGCGGCGATCGAACAGCCGGACACGGCGGATGGTGTCGGCGACCTCTGCGCCGTACGCTCCCACGTTCTGCACGGGCGTCCCGCCTGCCGATCCGGGGATGCCCGACAGGCACTCGAGCCCGCCGAGCCCGTGGGCCAACGAGGTGACCACGACGTCGTCCCACACCGCGCCGGCTTCGGCGCGCACGATGTTGCCCTCGACGGTGATCTCTGTGTTCGCGAGCAGCACAACGGTCAGGTCGGCGAGGTCGTCGGCCAGCACGACGTTGGAACCGCCTGCGAGCACGAGGACGTCATCGAGAGCGCCGAGCGCCGCGACGATCTGCTCAGTGCTGGTACATGTGATCAACCGGCGCGCAACGGGTCCGATGCGCAGCGTGGTCAGCGGCGCCAGCGGCACGTCGTCGGCGACGGCCGCTCCCCCCAGTTCCACACCGGTCACGGGCGGTAACGGTAGCCTGGCCAGCTATGCCGAGATCATTCGACATGGCTACCGAATACGGGGGCAGCGTCGAACAGGTCCATCAGGCATTCAGCGACGAGCTGTACTGGCTGGCACGGCTGGCCGATTCCGGCGTCGACGACTATTCGTTGGACTCGCTGGCCGTCGATGGGCAGGCCATCTCCGTGAAGACCACCCAGCGGCTGCGGGCCGACCGGCTGCCCGCGGTGGTGACGCAGTTCCATCGCGGCGATGTCGCGCTGGTTCGCGAGGAGCAGTGGTCGCCGATCCGCGACGGGCAGGCCGCCGCGACCATTCAGCTGGCCATCATCGGCGCGCCCGCGAGATTGAGCGGCGACGCGGTGCTCGTCCCTGCGAGTTCCGGCGCCGGTTCACGACTGGACT
>DASQCE010000428.1:0-12290 GCA_035634855.1 Mycobacterium sp. | reverse complement strand
GTCGACGTGCTGCACGCGCTGATCGAGCGGGTCGGCAACCAGGGTGTGCACACCTACACCGATCTGAAGTCGTATCTGCCCGATGTGACGCCGGCGCAGCGGCGCAACCGGCACCTCGCCATTGGGCTACCGCATCGGCCGGGCGTCTACCTGTTCCGGGGACCGTCGGCAGAGGTGTTGTACGTCGGAACGGCGGTCGATCTGCGCAGACGGGTCGGCCAGTACTTCAACGGCGCCGACCCGCGCACCCGCATCAAGGAGATGGCGTCGCTGGCGACCGCGGTCGACCACGTCGAGTGCGCGCACGACCTCGAGGCAGGCGTGCGCGAGCTGCGGCTGCTAGCCGCACACGCGCCGCCGTACAACCGCCGCTCGAAGTTTCCGCACCGCTGGTGGTGGGTGGTTCTCACGGACGAAGCGTTTCCGCGGTTTTCCGCGGTGCGAGCACCGCAATCAGGCACCGCGGTTCGGGGACCGCAATCAGGCACTGCGGTGCCTTCCACAAAATTCGACGACGCCATTGGACCGTTCCGTTCCCGAGCCGACGCCGTGGAAACGGCCGCGCTGCTGGCCCGGTTCACAGGCGTGCGGACGTGCACCACGCGGCTGAGTCGCTCCGCGCTGCACGTGTGTCCCGAGCGCGAAGTGTCGCCGTGTCCAGCACCGCACGACATCACCCCGACCCAGTACGCCTCCGCTCCCGCTCGCGCAGTCGAGCTGATCGAGGGCAACGACAACCGCGCGCTCGCCGCGGTACTCGCGCACATCGCCGACCTGGCCGAGCGCAACCGCTACGAGACGGCGGCCCGGCTGCGGGACCACGCGGCCGGGGCGATCGACGTGCTGTGGCGCGGCCAACGGCTGCGGGCGCTGGCCGCGGTCACCGAATTGGTCGCCGCCCGCCCGGACGGCGACGGTGGATGGCACCTCGCGGTGATCCGTCACGGCCAGCTGGCGGCGGCGGGCACCGCACGTCGCGGAGTCCCCCCGATGCCCGTCATCGATGCCATTTGTGTTGGCGCACAAGCAGTTCTGCCAACCGAGGCGCCACTGGGTGGAGCACTGGTCGAGGAAACGGGGCTGATCGCACGCTGGTTGGCCCAGCCGGGCGTGCGCATCGTGCGCTCCGAACCCGGTTGGGCTTCACCGATGGGATCGGCCGGCCGGTTCGTGGCGTGGGCGGCCGCGGCACACTCGGCGCGATTGGCCGCCGAGCAAGCGGAAGAGGGATCAGACCTTCTGCGTGAACCGCATCCAACGCGCGAGCAGTTGTTCGGCCGCGCCGGAGTCGATCGCCTCGGCCGCCCTGGCGAGGCCAGCCTCCCAGGCGGGCACCCATTTGGCGTCGCTGGCTAGCCCAGCGTGGGCCACCATCGCGCCCGCCGCGTTGAGCACCACCGCGTCGCGGACCGGACCGTTGGCCCCGCCCAGCACCGAACGCACCTCGGCGGCATTGGATTCCGCGTCGCCACCGACGAGTTCGGCGATATTGGCCCGCTTGAACCCGAACGCCGCAGGGTCGAAGGTCAGCCTCTCGACGGTCCCGGCCTGCACCCGCCAAATGGTGCTTGTCGTCGTGGTGGTGAGCTCGTCGAGGCCGTCGTCGCCGTGTACAACGAGCACGCTGGAGCGGCGAGTGGCGAATACTCCTGCCATCACCTCGGCCAGCTCGCCCCACGCGCAGCCGATGAGCCCCGCCCGAGGTGAGGCCGGATTCGTCAGCGGCCCAAGCAGATTGAAGACCGTCGGCACGCCGATCTCGCGACGCACCACCGAGGCGTGCCGATACGACGGGTGAAACTGCGGCGCGAAAGCGAAGCCGATGCCCACTTCGGCCACGCTGCGGGCGACTTCGTCGGGCCCAAGATCGATGCGCACGCCCAACGCCTCGAGCGTGTCGGCACCGCCCGACAGCGATGACGCCGCGCGATTGCCGTGCTTGATCACCGGCACGCCCGCCGCGGCCACGACGATCGCCGCCATCGTCGACAGGTTCACGGTGTTTGCCCCGTCGCCACCGGTGCCCACCACGTCCACAGTGTCGTTGCCGATCGCGTCGGTGGGCACCCGCCGCGCATGCTTGAGCATCGTGTCGGCCAGCTCGGTCACCTCGCCTGACGTCGGGCGCTTCATCTTCATCGACACGCCGAAGCCGGCGATCTGTGCGGGCGTCGCCGCGCCGGTCATGATCTGATCCATCGCCCAGGCCGCCTGTCCGGGGGCGAGCGCCTGACCTGTAGTCAAGCGGCCGAGGACCTGGGGCCATGTCGGGGAGTCACTGGAAGTCACGCGCCGATTATGACGAATTGCTCGACCCGGGTGGAGTTCAACAACTACAAAGCGTCATACTTGCGGTGTGACGAGCGCTGTAGGGACCTCGGGAACCGCAATCACGTCGCGAGTACATTCGCTGAACCGACCCAATATGGTCAGTGTCGGCACCATTGTCTGGCTCTCCAGCGAGCTGATGTTCTTTGCTGGGCTGTTCGCGATGTACTTCACCGCACGTGCCCAGGCCGCAGGTGACTGGCCCCCGCACCCCACCGAACTGAATCTTGTTCAGGCTGTCCCGGTGACGCTGGTGCTGATCGCGTCGTCGTTCACCTGCCAGATGGGCGTGTTCGCCGCGGAGCGCGGCGACGTATTCGGGCTACGGCGCTGGTACGTGATCACGTTCCTGATGGGGCTGTTCTTTGTCCTCGGCCAAGGCTACGAGTACCTTCACCTGGTCGACCATGGCACCACCATCCCGGGCAGCGCGTACGGCTCGGTCTTCTACTTGGCCACCGGCTTCCACGGCCTGCACGTCATCGGCGGCCTCATCGCCTTCATCTTCCTGCTGGCCCGCACCACGATGAGCAAGTTCACCCCCGCGCAGGCAACCGCGGCGATCGTCGTCTCGTACTACTGGCATTTCGTCGACATCGTGTGGATTGCGTTGTTCGCCACGATCTACTTCGTCCGATGATCGGCTGGCCGATGCGTCCGATGATCGGCTCGCCGATGCGTCCGATGAGATGAGAAGGGGTTCGATGACCGACAAGGACCTCGGAGCCGGAAGGCCGGCGACATTGGACCGCGGAGCCGGAAGGCCGGCGACTTTGAACCGCCGTCGGCTGCGCCGGCGCCTGTCGGCGGCTGTGCTGCTGCTGATCGGACTGGCAGTCGCCGGTGGCCTGGCGGCCACCCTCACACCGACGCCACAGGTCGCTGTCGCCGATGAGTCGCAGTCAGCGCTGCTGCGCACGGGCAAGCAGCTGTTCGACACGTCATGCGTGACCTGCCACGGTGCCAACTTGCAGGGTGTGCCGGACCGCGGGCCCAGCCTGATCGGTGTCGGCGAGGCCGCCGTCTACTTCCAGGTGTCCACCGGGCGCATGCCCGCGATGCGCGGCGAGGCGCAGGCCCCGCGCAAGGACCCCATCTTCGACGAGTCGCAGACCGATGCGCTCGGGGCATACGTGCAGGCCAACGGCGGCGGCCCGACCGTTCCGCGGGACGACAACGGCCAGGTTGCCCACGACTCGTTGCTCGGCAGCGACGTGGCCCGCGGCGGCGACCTGTTCCGGCTCAACTGCTCGTCCTGCCATAACTTCACCGGCAAGGGCGGTGCACTGTCGTCGGGCAAGTACGCGCCCGACCTGGCGCCGGCCGAGCCCGCCCAGATCTACACCGCGATGCTCACCGGGCCGCAGAACATGCCGAAATTCTCCGACCGGCAGCTCAGCTCCGAGGAGAAGAGGGACATCGTGGCCTATGTCCGGATGGCGACACAGGCACCCGACCCCGGTGGGTACGGACTCGGCGGCTTCGGACCGTCCTCCGAGGGCATGGCGATGTGGATCATCGGCATCGTCGCGGTTGTGGCAGCGGCGCTGTGGATCGGAGCTCGAGCATGACTGAGGACGTCAAGGGAACCGACACCCCTGGCCAGCAAGGCGTTCCCGGGCAGCCGAGCGACGCCGAACTGGCCTCGATGTCCCGCCGGGAGCTTGTCGAGCTGGGCGGAAAGCTCGACGGCGTCGAAACCGTCTTCCTGGAAGACCGCTGGCTGGTTCCCGACACCAAGGCCGAGAAGCGAGCCGAGCGCACGG
Source organism: Mycobacterium sp. (assembly GCA_035634855.1). Lineage (GTDB taxonomy): Bacteria > Actinomycetota > Actinomycetes > Mycobacteriales > Mycobacteriaceae > Mycobacterium. The sequence goes on along the minus strand of DASQCE010000428.1, from coordinate 8,196 downwards.
TGGCGTATTGGCTTCTGCTGGGCGGCTTTTCGGGGCTGGCACTCCTGCTGGTCTTCTTGTTCTGGCCGTGGGAGTACAAGGGCGGCGACACCCAGGGGCACTTCTGGTACGACCTGGCCACGCCGCTGTACGGCCTGACCTTCGGGCTGTCCGTCCTGGCGATCGGCATCGGCGCGGTGCTCTTCCAGAAGAAGTTCATCCCCGAGGAGATCTCGATCCAGGATCGCCATGACGGCCGCTCCCCCGAGATTCACCGTAAGACGGTTGCGGCGAACCTCACCGATGCGCTGGAGGGTTCAACTCTCAAGCGGCGCAAGGTGATCGGCCTGTCGTTGGGTATCGGCCTCGGCGCGTTCGGCCTCGGCACACTGGTCGCAATGGTCGGCGGTCTGATCAAGAACCCGTGGAAGCCGGTCGTTCCGACGGCCGACGGCAAAAAGGCCGTGCTGTGGACATCGGGCTGGACCCCGCGCTTCAAGGGCGAGACGATCTATCTGGCCCGCGCCACCGGCATGCCGGGTGAATCGCCCTACGTCAAGATGCGTCCGGAGGACCTCGACGCGGGCGGCATGGAGACCGTATTTCCGTGGCGTGAATCCGACGGCGACGGAACCACCGTCGAGTCCCACGAGAGGCTCAGCGAGATCGCGATGGGCGTGCGCAACCCGGTGATGCTGATCCGCATCAAGCCGACCGATATGCCGAGGGTGGTCAAGCGCAAGGGCCAGGAGAGCTTCAACTTCGGCGAACTCTTCGCGTTCACCAAGGTGTGCTCGCACTTGGGTTGCCCCTCTTCGCTTTACGAGCAACAGACCTATCGCATCCTCTGCCCGTGCCACCAGTCGCAGTTCGACGCGTTGCACTTTGCGAAACCCATATTCGGTCCAGCTGCGCGCGCTTTGGCGCAGCTGCCCATCACCATTGATCAAGACGGGTACCTGGTCGCCAACGGTGACTTCATCGAACCCGTCGGACCGGCATTCTGGGAGCGGCGATCATGAGTCCACTCAAACCCCCAAGCCTCGCGGAAATCGCTGCCGAACAAGGCGATGCGATCGATTCGCGGTACCACCCTTCTGCGGCGGTGCGTCGACAGCTGAACAAGGTGTTCCCCACCCACTGGTCGTTCCTGCTGGGCGAGATCGCACTGTATTCGTTCATCGTGCTGCTGCTCACCGGCACCTACCTCACGCTGTTCTTCGACCCGTCGATGGCCGAGGTCACCTACAGCGGCGTGTATCAGCCGCTGCGCGGAATCGAGATGTCCAAGGCCTTCGCGTCCACACTGGACATCAGCTTCGAGGTGCGCGGCGGGTTGTTCATGCGGCAGGTCCACCACTGGGCGGCGCTGATGTTCTCCGCGGCGATCATGGTGCACCTGGCCCGCATCTTCTTCACCGGGGCGTTCCGCAGGCCCCGCGAAGCCAACTGGGTGATCGGCTCGCTGCTGCTGATCTTGTCGATGTTCGAGGGCTACTTCGGTTACTCGCTGCCCGACGACCTGTTGTCCGGCATCGGCCTGCGCGCCGCGTTGTCCTCGATCACAATGGGTCTCCCGCTGGTCGGCACCTGGATGCACTGGGCGCTGTTCGGTGGCGACTTCCCGTGCGGCGGCCTCGGATACCAGTGCTCTGCGGACGGCGTGCTGCTGCCCCGCATGTACGCGCTGCACATCCTACTGATCCCGGGAATCATCCTGGCGCTGATCGGTATCCACTTGGCGCTGGTGTGGTTCCAGAAGCACACTCAGTTCCCCGGCCCCGGTCGCACCGAGACGAATGTCGTTGGGGTGCGGGTCATGCCGGTGTTCGCGGTGAAGTCCGGGGCGTTCTTCGCGATGGTCACCGGCGTCCTGGGCCTAATGGGCGGTCTACTGCAGATCAACCCGATCTGGCAATTGGGTCCCTACAAGCCGTCACAGGTGTCCGCGGGTAGTCAGCCGGACTTCTACATGATGTGGACCGAGGGCCTGGCCCGTATCTGGCCGGCATGGGAGTTCTACCCGTTCGGTCACACGATCCCTGCGGTGGTCTGGGTGGCGGTGATCATGGGCCTGGTCTTCGGGCTGCTGATCGCCTACCCGTTCATCGAGCAGAAGGTGACCGGCGACCGCGCTCATCACAATCTGCTGCAGCGGCCACGAGATGTCCCGGTGCGCACCGCAATTGGCGCGATGGCGATCGCCTTCTACATGGTGCTGACACTGGCCGCGATGAACGATGTCATCGCGTGGAAGTTCCACATCTCGCTGAACGCGACGACGTGGATCGCACGCATCGGCATGGTGGTACTGCCTGCGATCGTGTACTACATCGCCTACCGGTGGTGCGTCGGTCTGCAGCGCAGCGACCGCGCGGTGCTCGAGCACGGCATCGAGACCGGCATCATCAAGCGGCTGCCGCATGGCGCCTACATCGAGCTGCACCAGCCGCTCGGACCGGTCGACGAGCACGGTCATCCGATTCCGTTGGAGTACCAGGGCGCCGCGGTGCCCAAGCGGATGAACAAGCTCGGCTCCGCAGGCGCTCCTGGTATTGGCAGCTTCCTGAGCGCCGACCCGGTGTCCGAGAACGAGGCACTGACGGAAGCCGCGCATGCCTCAGAACGCAAGGCGCTCACCGCGTTGCGCGAACACCAGGAGCGCAACGGCTCGTCGAACGGCCAGACGAACGGGCACCAGTGACGGGTTAGCCGCCGACGGTTATGCGGCCGACGGCTCCAACAAGGCCCGCAGCTGGCGCAGATAGAACCACGGGATGGCGGGCATTCCCACCGCGACAAGGCCGGCGAGCACGTATAACGCCCACGCCGCCGCGTCGCTGTCGACGGCCATCAGATAGGTGGCGACACCGATGGCGACCGTCGCGACACCCATGGCTATCGCGATGATCACGGCGCAGCGCAGCCATAGCTGGTCCACCGCCGTCATCACGGGACTCGGCGGTGGGATGATCGCCTCTCGGGTGGGATAGCCGGGTCGACTGACGGCCACCGAACCGCCGGCCGTTGTCGGCACTCGCAGTTTCTCGGTGGGCGCCTCGGCGCCGCGAACCGGCGGCGGCTGCTGCCCGGTTACGGCCCGAACAGGTGTGTCGCGCGCAGGCGGCGGCGACTCCTCGAGCGCGGCGCGCCGCGCCCGAAGCAACAGCGGCACCGCGCCGATGATCACCGCCGCAGAGATGGCGATCACGACATACAGCAGCCACGGGGTCTCGGACTCCCCCGTTGACTGGGCGTGTTCGGTTCCCAGGTCGACTAGCGCCACCGTCGCCGCGACGCCCGCGCCCAGCGCGCCCAGCCAGACCGCGGCGCAGGTGCCGAGCAGGATGCGGTCGGTGCGGTCGAGCTCGCCGGTGTCCATGCCAGTCCGCAACGGCGAGCGCTGCGCGGTGTCCGTATCGTCGGCCATCAGCAGCTTGTCTGCGCGGCGTTGTTGGTGTTCGACGAGAGCACCGTGCCGTCGCTGGTCGTGATCGAGCAGTTGAGCCTGCTGACCAAGAAGAGGCTGGACGCCTGCACCGAGCCAACCTCGGAGTTCGAGATGGGCGTCACGGTCAACGACCACGGGATGTAGACATTGCGCTGGGTCCGGCTGCGGCCCGAGGCGTCGACGTAGGTGACCGTGATGATGTCACCGGGCGCCTTGGTGCCCGTCACCGAGTAGGTGACCTGGCGTGGCCCAGCAGGCGTGGTCGGCGGGGGCGGCGGCGCGGCCGAAGTGGTGGCCGGTGGCGGCGGCGGGGCCTCGGCCGTGGCGGGCGGCGGCGGCGGAGGTGGCGGCTCCTGCGTCACCGTCACGGTCTCCGGTGGTGGTGGTGGCGGCTCCTCGGTAGGCGGCGGTGGCGGAGGCGGCGGTGGCGGGGTCGTCGTGGTGATCTCGTCCTGCACCGGCGGCGCGCTGGTGGTACTCGTCGACGGTGTGGCGAGGTTGTTGGTGTCGGTCCGGGTGACCAACACCGATACGGACGTAACGAGCGCAATGGCGGCAACAATGGCCGCCACGCCCACGATCCAGGGCCAGCGAGGCGGTTTCTCTTGGTCGACCAATTCGGTCGCCGGTTCGTAGCTGTCGTAGTCGTAAAGCGATGAGTCAGCGGGTACGTACGGGCCGCTGGTGAAATGCTCGGACTCCGGCGCAGAGTACGCGTGCGAGTAGAACTCCGTCTCACCGGTGTCAGGTGCTGCCGACCGATCTGATGTGGGCTGGTCGCCTGGCTCCTGACCTGGCAAATCCGACCCTTCAGATCCTGGGGGATTCGGCCCGCTCATCTACGACTATCCTTCTCGACAACTTCACCGGCGCCGGTCCTGTGCTGGCCGCAAACGGCTGACCGTGCCTCGGCAACACTACCCAAAACGACGGGGTGAACGAATCTCACAGCGCGGTTTGCGGGCGAACTGTTGTCCCGATTGTGACCTTTTCGGAGTCAGTGCTTTTCGGGGCCGGTGTAGTACTCGAAAACCAGCCCGGCGGCTGTCGTCAGCACGAAGCACACGCCCGCCGCGATCAGCCACGGAAGCCACAGCGCGACGCCGACGGCCGTGACCGACGCCGACAGTGCGATGAACACCGGCCACCAGCTGTGCGGGCTGTAGAAGCCGAGTTCACCCGCGCCGTCGCTGATCTCCGCGTCCTCGTAGTCCTCGGGCCGGGTGTCGAGCCGGCGGGCGACGAACCGGAAGAACGTACCGATGATCAGGGTCAGACCGGACGTCATCACCAGCGCGGTCACGCCGGCCCACTCCACGCCGCCTTTGGCGAACATCGCGGTCAGCACGGCGTAGACCACCGCTGCCAACACGAAGAACGCGGTCAGGAACTCGAACAGCCTCGCTTCGATGTGCATGGAGTGTCCCTACTTGCTCGCCTGAGACGGCGCGCCGGCTTGTTCACCGCGGCGGGTGTCGAACGGATGCGTGGTGACGGCTGTCGGCGGCTGGTTGATGGCCTGCAGTGCCTCGGCGTTGGTCTTGCCGGCCATGCGCTGCTGCAGATAGGCCTTGAAGTCGTTGGGCTCCACCACCCGAACCTCGAAGTTCATCATCGAGTGGTAGGTGCCGCACATCTCCGCGCATCGGCCGACGAATGCGCCGGTCTTGTTGATCTCGCTGATTTGGAAGATGTTGTCGGAGTGGTTGGCCTCTGGATAGGGCATCACGTCGCGTTTGAACAGGAACTCCGGCACCCAGAACGCGTGGATGACGTCGGCCGAGGCGATCTGGAACTCGATTCGCTTACCGGTGGGCAGCACCAGCACGGGAATCTCGGTGGAGCTGCCCAGCGTCTCCACCTTGTCAAAGTTCAGGTAGCGCCGATCCTCGGGGTTCAGGCCGCGGACTGCGCCGACGATCTCCTCGCCATGCTTGTCGACACCCTCGGGCTTGGACTCCATCGCGGCTTTGCGCTCGTTGTCGGTGCCGTCGTAGGTGAAGGTGCCGTCGCCGAAGTTGATCTTCTGATAGCCGAATTTCCAGTTCCACTGGAAGGCGGTGACGTCGATGACGACCTCGGGATTGGGGTCCTTGTGCAGCATCTTCTCCTGCACCACCACGGTGAAGTAGAACAGCACCGAGATGATCAGGAACGGCGTGACGGTGAGCACCAGCTCCAGCGGCATGTTGTAGCCGAACTGGCGCGGCAGCTCCGTGTCCCCTTTCTTGTGCCGGTGAAACGCCGAGCTCCAGAAAATCAGGCCCCAGACGATCACACCGACGACGAGCGCCGCGATCAGCGAACCGACCCACAGCTCGCGGTTCAGGTGCGCCTCCGGCGTGATGCCCTCCGGCCAGCCAAGGCCGATCGCTTCAGACCAGCTACACGCGCTGAGCAGCACCGCCGTGCCACCCAGGACGACTGACAACGCTGCCACCTTCAGACCGCGAGGTGTCACGTCGGAGCCTCCTAGGAAGTCAGTGAACCGCCGGGGCGGTCTAACAGCCGAAGTGAATACTACGCAGCGTAGACCACCGCCCGGTGCCGGTCTCGACACACTCCCGTTTCCTCGCTCCTCGCGTGCGCCAACGCGATCTCGCTCCTCGCGTGCGCCAACTCGATCTCGCTCCTCGCGTGCTCGACCTAATTCGGCATACTGGCGCGGTGTGCGGACTGCTGGCCCTGCTTACCGACCCGTCCGCTGACCTATCCCCGGCGATGGTCGATGCCGTTTCCGGGGCCTCGCATCTCATGCGCCACCGCGGTCCCGACGAGCCGGGCACCTGGTCCGACGACCATGTCGTGCTGGGCTTCAACCGGCTGTCGATCATCGACATCGCGCATAGCCATCAGCCGTTGCGGTGGGGCCCGCCCGAGTCTCCGGACCGCTACGTACTGGTGTTCAACGGCGAGATCTACAACTACCTCGAACTGCGCGCCGCACTCTCGGCCGATCAAGGTGCCGTGTTTCGCACCGACGGCGACGGTGAGGCCATCATCGCCGCCTACCACCACTGGGGCCCCGACGCGCTGACGCGGTTGCGCGGCATGTTCGCGTTCGCGCTGTGGGACACCATCGAGCAGCAATTGTTCTGCGCGCGTGATCCTTTCGGCATCAAGCCGCTGTTCATGGCGACGGGGACCGGTGGGACGGCGGTCGCCAGCGAGAAGAAGTGCCTGCTGGATCTGGCGGCCACCATAGGGATCGACGTCGGCATCGACGATCGCGCCGTACAGCACTACACGGTGCTGCAGTACGTGCCGGAGCCGGAGACGCTGCACCACGGCATCCGACGGCTGGAATCGGGCAGCTACGCGCGCGTGCGGCCGGGAAAGCCACCGGCGATGACACGCTACTTCACGCCGCGGTTCACTGCTGTGCCTTTTCAGGCCGGTTCCCGACCTGGCAGTGAGCAGAGCCGCTACGACGAGATCACCGCGGTGCTCGAGGATTCGGTCGCCAAGCACATGCGCGCCGACGTCACGGTCGGCGCCTTCCTATCCGGCGGGATCGACTCCACCGCGATCGCCGCCCTGGCGATGCGCCACAACCCGCGACTGATCACCTTCACCACCGGTTTCGAACGGGAGGGTTTCTCCGAGGTCGACGTTGCGGTGGCGTCGGCCGAGGCGATCGGCGCGCGGCATGTGACGAAGGTGGTCAATCAGGCCGAGTTCGTCGCTGCGCTACCCGAAATCGTCTGGTATCTGGACGAACCCGTCGCCGACCCGGCGCTGGTGCCGCTGTTCTTCATCGCTCGCGAGGCACGCAAGCACGTGAAGGTGGTGCTGTCCGGCGAGGGCGCCGACGAACTGTTCGGCGGCTACACCATCTACCGGGAACCATTGTCGCTCAAGCCGTTTGACTATCTGCCTCGGCCGGTTCGACGCTCATTGGGCAAGGCCTCCAAACCGCTGCCGGAGGGCATGCGCGGCAAGAGCCTGCTGCACCGCGGCTCGCTCACCCTCGAGGAGCGCTACTACGGCAACGCGCGCAGCTTCTCCGACGCCCAACTGCGGGCGGTGCTGCCGGGCTTCCGCGAGGAGTGGACGCACACAGATATCACCGCGCCGGTGTACGCCATCTCCGACGGCTGGGACCCGGTGGCGCGAATGCAGCACATCGACCTGTTCACCTGGCTGCGCGGCGACATCCTGGTCAAGGCCGACAAGATGACGATGGCCAATTCGCTCGAACTGCGGGTGCCGTTCCTGGATCCCGAGGTGTTCGCGGTGGCATCCAAGCTCCCGGTCGATCAGAAGATCACAAGGGCCACCACAAAATTCGCGCTGCGTAAGGCGCTGGAACCCATCGTTCCCGCCCATGTGCTCAACCGGCCGAAGCTGGGCTTCCCGGTCCCGATCCGGCACTGGCTGCAGGCAGGTGAACTGATGGACTGGGCCTACGCGACGATCGCCGCGTCACAGGCCAGCGATCTCGTTGACCTTCCGGCGGTGCGGGCCATGCTTGACGAACACCGCCGCGGCACAAGCGATCACAGCCGCCGGCTGTGGACAGTGCTGATCTTCATGCTGTGGCACGCTATCTTCGTCGAGCACAGCGTGACCCCACAGATCAGCGAGCCGACCTACCCGGTCCAGCTCTAGGCTGCCAAAGCCGAGGCGATCTCCGCGGCTGCATCCGCACCGTAGGCGTCGCCCAGCCGTTTCATGGCCGCATCCTTGTCCCAGGCCCACTCCTGCGGACCGGGTGCCTCCAGCACCAGCGTGGCGACCATTGATGCGAGTTGCGCCGACCGCTC
>DASQCE010000427.1:0-2383 GCA_035634855.1 Mycobacterium sp. | reverse complement strand
ATCGGTGGTGGTAAGACCGGGATGGACACCGCGCACGCGCTGATCACGGAATACCCGGGCCGTGAAGTGAACCTGGTGGCGGGTTCGGGCACGTTCTTCACTACCCGTGACCGGTTCTTCCCAACCGGGGTCCGGCGATGGTGGGACGGCACGCGGTTCAGCAGCCTCGGCGCGGAATTCGCCCGTCGTTTCGACGGAAGCAACGAGACGGCCGTTTGGGACTGGCACCGCGACAACTACTGCACGTGGTTGACCCCCGAGACGGGGAACTTTTTGGCGGGGGTGATGTCCGAGGCCGAGAACAAAACAATTTCCGAAGGTCTCAACGACGTGGTCATGGACCACTTCGTGGATGCCGTCGACCGCACCGGCTCGACTGAGATGGTGCTACGTAGCGGAGCCACCAAAGCGATCGAACGGGGCAGCTGGATAGTGAACTGCACCGGATATGTTGCCCAGCGTGAGTACCCCTATGAGCCCTACGTGTCCCACAGCGGAGCCGTACTGTCGATCCAACCGCGTTCTACCACACTCCATTTGACGTCGTTCGCGGGTTACTTCCTGACGCACCTGCTATTCCTGGGCCAGATAAGGAACGTCCCGCTGTACGAACTCGACGTTCCAGAGCTATTCAACAAGTCACGTAAGGTTTTCCCGTACGCGCTCTTTGCGATGGCGCAATACAACCTCAGCCTGATCGCCGACAGTGTCCCGGTTAAGGCGTTCACCGAGTGCGGACTCGATTTCGACCGCTGGTATCCGTTGCCACGCCGCATGCTCGGCGTGGCGCGGTTCATGCTCACGCATCGTCGCGAACGCGACCGGCTGCGACACACGCTTGACACGGTGCGCGACCGATTCGACGTCCGGTGTGCCCCGCTTGACCTGACTACAACCTCAAGCAAGCCGTAACGCGGTCGATCCACCACTGCCTGCGCTCCGGCGGGGCTTTGAGCGCGTCCAGCCGGGCCGGGTCCGGTATCACCCGGTGCACAGGGAGATAGCCGTCGACCGGCGCCACCGGTTCGGCGACGTCCTCGGCGAAAAGCCCGCCAGTACCCAGCCCGCACGCGTGACGCAGTTCGGGCAGGGCCGCCGCGGCCAGCAGGCCCTGCCCGATGCCGACGGCCGAATCCAGCGCGCTGGACACCACGATCGGGATGTCGATCTGCTCGGCGATGTCCAGCAGGTTGCGTACGCCGCCCAACGGTGCGACCTTCAGCACCGCGACGTCAGCGGCGCCCGACCGAACGACCTGCAGCGGATCGTCAGCCCTACGGATGCTCTCGTCGGCGGCGATCGGCACGTCGACGCGGCGCCGCAGTTCCGCGAGCTCGGGCACCGTCTTGCACGGTTGCTCCATGTACTCGAGCGGGCCGTCGGCCGTCAGCGCCGCGGCGGCTGCGACGGCCTCGTCGAGGCTCCAGCCACCGTTCGCGTCCACCCGCACCGTCGGCACCAGCGCGCGCACGGCATTGACACGCGCGACGTCGTCGGCGAGCGACTGTCCCGGCTCGGCGACTTTCACCTTGGCCGTGCGCGCGCCGGGAAAGCGCGTCAGCACCTCGGGCACCTGGTCGGCGGCGACGGCAGGCACGGTGGCGTTGATCGGGATGCGGTCACGCTTCGCGTCGGGTGGCGGCTCGTAGGCGGCTTCGATGCCCGCGGCGAGCCAATGCGCGGCTTCGGGAGGCTCGTACTCGAGGAACGCGCCGAACTCCCCCCAGCCGGCCGGGCCGTCGATCAGGGCGACCTCGCGAATGGTGATGCCGCGGAAGCGAACTCGCATCGGCAGCGCGACGACGTGCAGGCGGTCCAGCAGGTCGTCCACGCGCGTCACGGACTCCATACTGCCGGGTGCCATGCACATTATGTTCCGCGGGTTCGTCGAGCCGACGGATGGCGCTCTTGCTGCCGATCTTGTTTGCTACCTGCTAGTCTTTCGCAATGGATCGGCCCAGCGACGCGGGGAATGCAGGCGCTTGGCGTGGAGCATCAGCTCATTTGCGGCGTGTCACGTGAGCTTGTTGCGGCGCCCGCGCCACCAGGCCGACCATTACTATTGGCTGACAGCCTTTCTCGCTGCCCGTGGAATGCGTGTCACGACCTGCCGTGTCGTGGCGGCGGTCATCTTTGCGATGGGAACAATCCCCTTAATACTGATGGCGAGCGCGGTCGGGCCGAACGGTTTGCGGAGCCAGATCCTGGCCATCGTGGTCGCGGCGTGCTGCCTCGTGATGGTGTCACTGTGGCTGAGGAGTTGGTGGCCCACCAGGATTGAGGCGCAACTGTGCGTCGTGCTCGGCACCGTGTGCATCGCCGTGGCCTGTTTCATCCAGACGAGTTCGGTGGTCGGGCTGCTGGGATCGGCAGCCTTCGCGGT
>DASQCE010000426.1:0-26443 GCA_035634855.1 Mycobacterium sp. | reverse complement strand
TTGCTTGCGGCGCTTGGTGGTGCGGCCTTCGGATTCGACGTGGTCGGCTGACCGCTTCCGCTCTGATCGCATGTCTGTCCCCCTCTGTGGCGCCGGCGACCCGGTGCCGTCGGCATTGGTCTCACGCTATGGATGGGCCGCCGAAGGGTCATGCGTAGAGCACTACTTGAATCTGGGTGGTTGGATTTCGTAACCTTGTTACGTAACATCGTTATCCATGGGTGGCACCGTGAAATACGAGCTCAACGAGGCCGTCGCGACCATCATGCTCGATGACGGCAAGGTCAACGTGCTGGGGCCGGACATGCAATCGGCGATCAACGAGGCGCTCGACCGGGCGGAGAAGGACTCGGCCAAGGCGGTCGTGATCGCAGGCAACCAGCGCGTGTTCAGCGGCGGCTTCGACCTTTCAGTGTTCCAGTCGGGCGACGCGAAGGCCGCGCTTGGCATGCTCGCGGGCGGCTTCGAGCTGTCGGTGCGGTGCCTGACGTTCCCTGCGCCGGTGATCATGGCGGCGACGGGCCCAGCCATCGCGATGGGTTCGTTCCTGATGCTCTCCGGCGACCACCGGATCGGACAGCCCAAGACGCGGTGCCAGGCGATCGAGGTGGCGATCGGCATGACGATTCCGATCTCGGCGATCGAGATCATGCGGGCGCGGCTGACGCCCGCGGCGTTCCACCGCGGTACCGCAATGGCGGCGACGTTCGCCGGCGACGAGGCGCTGGGAGGCGGTTGGCTCGACGAGCTCGTCGGGGCCGACCAGGTGGTGGCGCGGGCGCAGCAAGTGGCGGCCGAGGCGGCGACGACGTTGCACCCCGGCGCGCACCTGGCGACCAAACTGAAGGCGCGCGATTCCGCGCTGAAGGCGATCCGGGCCGGAATCGACGGGCTCCCAACGGAATTCTTCAGCTAGGTCGAAACGATGCCCAGGGCCAAGCAGCGCACTCCCGAGCTTCGGGACCGGCTGCTGGAGGTCGCGATCGCGACACTTTCCGAGGAAGGGATCGCGCGGTTCACCACACGACGGGTCGCCGAGCGGGCGGGCACGTCGGTGCCCGCGGTCTACGAGCTGTTCGACGACAAGGCCGGCCTGGTGCGGGCGATGTTCTTCGAGGGCTTCCGGCTGCTGGGCGGCGAGCTGGCGAAGGTACCCGTCACGGCGGATCCCGTCGCGGATCTGGAGCGGCTGGTTCCGGTATTCCGGCTGTTCTGCCGGGCGTATCCGCGGCTGGCACAGGTGATGTTCTCGCGGCCGTTCGCCGATTTCGAGCCGGGGCCGGAGGAGCTGGCGGCGGGAGCGTCGGTGCGGGAGGTGTTCGTCGGCCGGATCCAGCGGTGCATCGACGCGGGCCTGTTGTCGGGGGATCCGACCGACATGGCACATGTATTACTTGCTCTGGCACAGGGTTTGGCGGTGCAGGAGGCGGGCCGGTGGCTCGGGTCGGGGCCGTCGATCGAGCGGCGGTGGAAGCTGGGGGCGACGTCGCTGCTCGCCGGGCTGCGATAGTCGCCACGCGGAATTGCCCGGGCTGGGAAAATCCACGTATGGCTGGTGGAGGCTCACGGGTCGGCACGATGTTCGGGCCGTACGACCTGCAGTCGCTGCTCGGCGTCGGCGGGATGGGCGAGGTGTATCGCGCCTACGACACCGCCAAGGATCGCACGGTGGCGATCAAGCTGTTGCGTGCCGAGATGTCCGCCGACGCCGGCTTCCAGGAGCGGTTCAGGCGCGAGTCGCGGATCGCGGCGAGACTGCAGGAACCGCACGTCATTCCGGTGCACGACTTCGGCGAGATCAACGGTGTGCTCTACATCGACATGCGGCTGGTCGAGGGCGACAACCTCCATACGGTGCTGCGCCGGAACGGGCCTTTGGATCCGGCACGGGCCGTGTCGATCGTCGGGCAGGTGGCCGCGGCGCTCGACGCCGCGCATGCCGGCGGGCTCGTTCACCGCGACGTCAAGCCGGAGAATGTCCTGCTCACATCGAATGACTTCGCCTATCTCGTCGACTTCGGCATCGCGCACCTCGGTGGCGACAGCGGTCTGACGAGTGCCGGCGCGGCCATCGGATCGTGCGCGTACATGGCGCCGGAACGGTTCACCGGCGGAAAGGTGGGCCCGGCCGCTGATGTCTACTCGCTGGCGTGCCTGCTCTACGAATGCCTGACCGGCTCGGCACCGTTCCCGACCGGCGAACTTAGTCAGCTGATGGGCGCTCACGTCATGTCGCCGCCACCGCGACCGAGTGTGACGCGGCCAGGCGTTGGCTTCGCGTTCGATGCCGTCATCGCGCGCGGAATGGCCAAGCACCCCGAGGAGCGCTTCTCGTCGGCGGGTGACCTTGCCCGTGCGGCCGCTGCCGCGGCGACGGTGACGCAGGTGCCAACGGCAATGAACCCTGTGCCTTTGCAGACGGCGCCCATTCGGCCGGTTGCGGCGGTACCGGCTGCCCAAAGCCCGTCCGTGCGATCAGGTTTCGGCGCTGGGCGGTGGCTGCTCGCCGGCGCGGCTTTCGTCGTTTGCGCGGCGGCACTGGGCCTGGTGCTGTGGTTTGCGCTCGGGCAAAACAGATCTGGGGAAGTCGCGGCACCTCCCCCGACCCCACCGGCAACTCAGCCGGCGTCGACGTCAGCGTCCCCGATCGCCCTGCCCGGCACCGATGCGCAGGGCTTCATCGACTATCCGGGTGCGCGGTGCGACGCGGGCAGCGGCCCGGCGGCATTGGCCCGCACGACGCAGTCGGTCCTCGTGGTGTGCCGTGCAGGTCCTGGCGACTTCTACTACCGCGGTGTACGACTCAGCGACGGCGCGGGCATCGAACTCGCCAACGCGGTGCGTTCGTCTGGGGGGTTCGACGTCACCAATCCGACGGACGGCACCCGGTATCAGATACGGCCGGACGCCTTGACGATTACCCCGCCGGACGGCCGGGCTGTCACCGAGCCGATGGTCCAGTACGCCACGAGTTGACCCCTCGGTCCGGCCGGGACTTATCACCTCAGTGCCAAGCTCCCGGGCACGCGGCCCGCCACCACCCCTCAGTAGGTGGCGGGCCGACGATGCGTCTTGTCGTGACCGCCTACTAGAGCCCGCCGCATCGCGACGGGGCCAAGAAGGGCGACCACGGGGGGCAATCCGGCGGTAAAGGCTGCGGCGGGGGAGGCGTATACGGCGGCAGAGCCGGAGGCGGAGGCCCGGCGTCATGCGGAGTGCCATGCCACGGGTAGATGATGTTGGAGGCGACGTCCACGGTCCCCTCCGAGTTCCAGTACCAGTCGTGGCAGACATTCCAGTCCCACGTGATGACCTGGCTCCCCGGAATGAGCGGGTCGCCTGGGCACCAGTGAGTGCAGGTGAACGAACCCGGGCAGTTCCCGCCTTGATAGCTGGGGCCCCAGGCAGGATCGGCTTGAGCAGTTCCGGTGGCCAGGCCGAGTCCGGCCAGGCCCACACCGCCAGACACCACAACAGCAGTGGCGAACCGTGAAATTCGGATCATGGTTTGGTTCCCTTCGTGAGGCGCCACCCCGCTGGCGTTGCTGCGGTCAAGTAGAGACCGCTGGGGTCACTACCGATCCCAACCTTGCGACTGATGTCTTGGCGGATTCTTGGAGCCGCGCATTTGGGGCAGATGCCCCATGCTCTTGGGAGCGCAGCCGTCACACCATGGCCGCATGAAGACATTCGCCACGCCACTGGCGGGGGCAACCGCCTCAAAACTCATGGACCTTCCCTCCGGAGACGACGAGCGAGTCGTCGGTTTCGGCGTGATGGGTCTGCCGTTCGCGGGCGGCCATTACCTCTCGTTCCGCGACTTTCCCGCGACGTCGTTCTCACCGTCGTAACTGCCTGAGCTGTCGCAAGATTGACGTGACGAGGCGAGGAGCTCACGCGCCGAGGACGAAGGCGTCAATGGATTGCTCGTGTCCCCGCAAATTCAAGGTGCGGCGCGGCGACTTCGCCATTAGGTCATCGGCCACTTCAGATGCGACGAGCAGCTCCCCGCCGTTCGCGTGTTGTTGCATCCGTGCCGCGACGTTGACCGGATCGCCGAGGGCAGTGAAGTCGACCACCGCTCCCCCGACGTTGCCGACGTAGGCGACACCTGCATTGACCGCAACGCCCACCTCGAGCCAAGGCCCCCCGGGGCTGCCGTAACCGACCGCTTTGAGCAGATCCATCCCCGCCAGAACTGCGCGGCGCCGGTAGTGCGGACCGCTGATACCTCGAACAAAGAAGGCCATGACCTCGTCGCCGATGAGCTTGTCGATCACCGCGTCATGTCGCAAAAGGGTTTGTGTCGCGGCGATGTAGAACCGATTGAGCAATGCAGCGAAGTCAGCCGCAGCACCGCGCTGGCCCAGCGCCGTCGAGCCCCGAACGTCGGCGAACAGGACCGCGACGTCCACCTCCGCCCCACCCGCGGGAAGCGAATCACAACAACGACTGCACAGGTTTGGGTTCTTGCGCGACGGGCTGAATCCGGCAACGGCGAGAAGGCGACCGGCCGGGCCGCCGAACGGGTTGTTGCAGACCTTGCATCGCGGCGCCGAGGGCAGGTAGCGAAACACCCGTCGCGCCCTCACCAAAGACGCGTGACCATCCGTCAGCACCGTGACCCAGGGTTGGCGCCGGATCGGCGGAGCGGTCTTGGGTGGGACGTCGACGATAACCATGCGGTAATGATCGACCCGGCAGCCATGCCGGCACATGGGGCATCCGCCTCAAACACGATCGCCGCGCCGTAGTGCCGCGCGCGGAAACCGGGCCCGCGAGACATCTCGCGAGCCCGGTTGTGCGGGGAGGTCATCGCCGAGACGCACCCGGCCGCGACCGCCGGTCCAGTACCCACACCGTGGCAAGGGTGAGCGCAACGGCGAACGAGGCGAGCGCTATGAGACTGGCACCGGTACCTCCGCGGAAGGTGTCGCCGTAGGCCGACATGGCCGGCAGCGTGGCGGTGTACCGGTCGAGATCCAGGTCGCGACCCAGTGCATCGAACGCGTGGCGGTTGGAGAGGACGAGGCTCATCAGGCGTCCCGGAAGGGCCATCTGGTCGACGGGGACTATGGCGCCACCGAACAGAACCTGAGGGAAGCAGAGCATCGGCAGGGCGAGTGCGGCCTGTGCGGCGTTGGAGACCGCGGCCGAGGCGAGCAGGCCGAGGGCCAGTGCAGAGGTCGCTTCGATCACAATCGTCACGAAAAGCAAGGCATACACGTGCCATCCGAGGGCGGGGAGTCGACCGAGTGCCCGCAGCACACCGAGTAGCACCGCGCTCACTCCAGCCAGCACAGGAAGCAGGGCGGTGACCTTGGATGCCACGTAGGCCCACACGCTGAGCCCGGCCAAGCGCTCCCGCCGGAATACGGCCATCTCGCCGACGATTTGGAGCAGGCCATAGGTCAGGCCGAAGAAGAAGCCGTCGAATGCGATCCAGAACACGATCTGGGCCGGGCCGACGTCGGCCGAGCCACCCGGGTCGAACGCGCCGCGCTTGAACAGCGTCGCCATCATCGCCGTGACCAACACCGGTGAGCCCAGGAGGATCGCCAGGGTCAGCCGGTTCCGGAACAGCACATCAACATTGCGCCGCGTGAGCAGCCACCATTGCCGAATTACGCTCGTTCGCTTGACATCTGAATGAGTAGCCGGGATCGGCAACAAGGCCAAGTCAGCGCGGGCTTCGGATTTCGGCCGACTGTCTGCGAATCGCTCCGCCCAGACCGCAGGGGTGTGCTCACCGGCCAGCCGCTCGTACACCTCGGCGAGATCCTCCACGCCGAAGTAGCGCCGCGCCTCGGCCGGGCTGCCAGTAAAGGCCAGGTGGCCGTCGCGAGCAAGGAACACCACCCGGTCACACCTGTCGATACCGGCCGGCTCGTGTGTCGTGAGGACAACGGTGACCCCGCGCTGGCTGAGCCGGCGCAGCAGACGCATGACGTCGGCTGCAGTCGATGGATCGAGCCCGGAGGTGGGTTCGTCGAGGAAGAAGAGGCGTGGCCGGGTCAACAGCTCCACGGCGATACTGGCCCGCTTGCGCTGGCCGCCGGACAGCGCACGGACCGGCACCTCGGCCCGGTCAGCCAGGTCGAGGTCACGCATGGTCTCCTCCACTACCCGGTCCGCCTCAGCCGCCGACGTGCCCGCTGGCAGCCGTAGCCGCGCCGCGTAGCGCAGAGTGCGACGCAGGGGCATCTCGAGGTGGATGATGTCGTCCTGGGGTACGTAGCCGATACGGGAATCGGCGCTGACCCGGGCACCGCGAACGACGCCGTCGTGCCGAACCTGCCCGGCAGACGGTGGTTGCAGTCCCGCGAGGATCTCCAGCAGTGTGCTCTTGCCTGCTCCACTGCCGCCGGCAATGGCGACCAACTCGCCCGGTTCGACCGACAGAGACAGCTCCTGAAGGATCTGACGCGCGCCGACATTCCGGCTGACGTTGATCGCATCGACCCGCCCGCCAGCCGGTGCTGCCGGGGCGTGAGCTGGTGGCATTCCTCCGAACCGCTCGGTGGTCGGTGGTTCGAATGTCAATTCGGTCATGATCGTTGATCTCCTTTGGTTTTCAACTCGCCGCGACACGGTTGTCGCGTCCTCGCTTGCGTGGCGGTGTGCCATGCACCCGATATTGGGTTCGCGACCACCGACCGCACATGGGGCAATCGCCTCAACTTCAAGGACGAGAGGGTTCCGAAACTTGAGGCAACTGCCCCATGCGCGGCCCCAACGCGGGGGTCGACCATTGCCGCACGGACCGGTCCGGATGGGACCGATCACCAAAGAATGGAGATGTTCATGACCACAATGCAGACCCCGGTCGACAACGGCGTCAACGTCGAAGCTCTACTCGGCGTCCGTGATGCGTTGGCCGAAACCCCCGAGATCGCCCAGTTCCAATGGCGCGCAACGGTTTCCTGGGTCGGCGGCACACACAGCCGCTCGACCGTGGATACTTTCTACGGGTTCGGCGAGCAGCAGCATCACAAGACGACGTTCACTCATGACATCGACCATCCGCTCGCGTTCGCCGCGCAGGACAACGGCATCTCCCCTGTGGAGTATGTGTTGGTCGCGCTGGGCGGCTGCCTGACGGCGGGCATCGCCTCGATCGCCCAGCATCGCAATATTCAGCTGCGCTCGGTGCAGGCAACCGTCGAGGCCGACGAGGATCTCCATGGAATCCTGGGCGCAGATCCCGAGATCCGCAACGGCTTCACCGGTGTCCGGGTGAGCTACCAGATCGACGCCGACGCAACCCCGGAACAGATCAAAGCCCTTGTCGCGCAATCGCAGAAACGCTCCGCGGTCTACGACATCCTCACCAACCCCACCCCCGTCACCGTCACCGTCGACGTGCCCTGAGCACGCAGCACGTAGCAGGAGGCTCACCAATGCTGAAGACATCTGCCATTGTGGTGGGCGCCGGGCACTGCGGACTGGCCATGAGTCGTTGCCTCGCCGACCGTTCCATCGACCACGTCGTGCTGGAACGCGGTGAGGTAGCGCACTCCTGGCGCACGCAGAGGTGGGATTCGCTGCGGCTGCTCACCCCGAACTGGATGACGCGGCTACCGGGTTTCTCGTACCGAGGTGACGACGCCGACGGCTATCTCCGAGCCCCCGACGTCGCGGAGTTGATCGAGGGCTATGCGAAGGAGTCCGCGGCGCCCGTGCGTGCCAACACCACCGTGACATCGGTGCGGCAGGCCGAGGGCGGATACGTGGTGCAGACCGACCAGGACTTGTGGCACACGCGGTCGGTCGTGCTCGCCCCGGGTGCCAGCACCGTTCCCAAAGTGCCTGTGCTGCAGGGCGGTGTGCCCACCGGCATCACGACACTCACCCCGGTGGACTACCGCAACCCGAGCCAGCCTCCCGACGGCGGCGTGCTCGTTGTCGGCGCCTCGGCAAGCGGCATCCAAATCGCCGCGGAGTTGCACCGCTCCGGTCGGCAGGTGTCGCTCGCCGTCGGCGAGCATGTCCGGATGCCGCGCACGTATCGCGGCAAGGACATTCTGTGGTGGATGGACGCGGCGGGGCTGCTGGATGAGCGCTACGACGAGGTGCCCGACCTGGTCCGAGCCCGCAATCTGCCGTCGATGCAGCTGGTCGGTTCACCCGACCGGACCACCGTCGACTTGAACTCGTTGAGTCAGGCGGGCGTGCAGCTGGTCGGACGGTTGGCCGGCATTCGGGACGGGATCGCGCAATTCTCCGGCTCACTGCCGAACATGTGCACGCTCGCCGACCTCAAGCTCGAGCGGCTGCTCGACACGATCGACGCCTGGGCGACCAAGGCAGGCTGGGACAATGCCGACACGCCGCGACGGTTCGCACCGACTACCGTTGCCGCGCCCGCGCCGCTGACCCTTGACCTACGCTCCGGCGCCATCCGAACGATCCTCTGGGCGACCGGTTTTCGCCCGGATCTGTCCTGGCTCGACGTCGGCGTGTTCGACCGAAAGGGCAATGTTCGCCACGACGGCGGCGTCACCGCGAGCCCGGGCCTGTACCTCATCGGCATGCCGTTCCTGCGCCGGCGCAAATCGACCTTGATCGACGGCGCCGCCGCCGACGCCGCGGACCTGAGCCGACACCTCGCCCACTATCTCGACTGCAACTGAGGAGAGCATCTGATGGACCACCACTACGACGCGATCATCGTCGGCGGCCGGTGCGCCGGTGCGGCCACCGCGATGCTGCTGGCCCGCGGCGGCATGCGAGTGCTCGTCGTCGAGGCGGCCCGGCCGGGCACCGACACCTTGTCCACCCACGCGCTCATGCGCGGCGGTGTGCTGCAGCTGCACCGTTGGGGTCTGCTCGACGCGGTCGTCGACGCGGGCACACCGGCCATTCGTTCGACCGAGTTCGCGTACGGCGACGACGAAGTCCAGACCGTCGACATCCGCCCGAGCGGTGGCATATCGGCGCTGTACGCCCCACGCAGAACCGTGCTCGATCCGCTGCTGATCGAAGCCGCCCGCATCGCAGGCGCCGAGGTCCGCATCCCGGCGCGGGTGACGCGCGTGTTGACCGACGACGGCAGGGTGCACGGCGTCGAGGGCATCGAGCGCGGGACCGGCCTTCGTTTCCGTGCGACCGCGCCGCTGACGATTGGCGCCGACGGACGGAACTCGACGATCGCGCGAGCGGTCGACGCGCCTTTCCACCGCCGCGGCACGGAATCCGGCGCGCTCCTCTACGGTTACTTCCCCGGACTTCCGCGCGATCGCTACCACTGGGTGTACCGACCAGGCGTGACCGCGGGTGTCGTGCCGACCAACGATGGCTTGGCCTGCGTTTGGGCCGGCACCGCGGGCGACAGGTTCATCCGACAGCGGTCGGCGGGCCTCGACGCCGCCTACCGGTCGCTGCTCGCCGAAGCCGCCCCGGAGCTGGCCCGCTCGATCGATGCGGTACAGCCTGTCGCCACGCTGCGCGCCTTTCCGGGTCAGCCCGGCTGGATCCGCACCTCGGCGGGCCCAGGCTGGGCGCTGGTCGGCGACGCCGGCTACTTCAAAGACCCGATCACCGCGCACGGGATCACGGACGCCCTGCGCGACGCGGAACTGCTCGCCCGGGAAGTCCTCGAAGCCCCCCGCAGCCGGCACGCTCAGCTCAAAGCTGTCCGCGATTACGAGCGCACGCGTGACCGACTGTCCGAGCCGCTGTTCGACATCACCGAGCGCATCGCGAGCTACGACTGGGACCTGGTGGAATTGCGCAGACACCTACGCGAGCTGAGCGAAGCAATGCGCCCCGAAGTCGACGAGCTGCTCAGGCTCGACCAAACTCCGGCCGCCTGACCGGAATTCGACGATGACCGTGTCGCGGACAAACCAGCAACGCGCGCTCCTCGCGCTTGTCGAGGTGTTGGGTCTTGGCGTCTGGTTCTCGGCCACCGCGGTGGTGCCCACTCTGCGTGCCGAGTGGGGTATCGGCGCGACGGGCGCGGTCTGGCTGACCGCTTCGGTGCAGATCGGATTCGTCACGGGGGCGATCACCTCCGCAGTTTTCAACCTCGCCGACCGCGTCACCCCGCAGAAGCTGCTTGCGGCAAGCGCACTGGGTGCCGCGGCGTGCACGACGGCAATCGCCTTGTTCGCCACCGGCCTCGGTGCGGCACTCCCGATGAGATTCCTTACGGGGATGTTTCTGGCCGGCGTGTATCCGGTGGGGATGAAGCTGATGGCTTCGTGGTCCGTACCCGCCGATCGAGGCCGCGCGTTTGGGATTCTGATCGGAGCGCTCACCCTCGGCTCCGCGCTGCCCCATCTCATCAGCGGCTTCGGGCCGCTGCCCTGGAGAACTGTGATGCTGGCCGCGGCGGTGTTGAGCATGTCCGGTGCCGTCGTGGCGCTCGCCGTGATCCGGCCCGGTCCACATCTGGATATCCGCACGGTCACACCGGATCCGCGGCACGCGCTCGCGCTATTCGTTGAACGCGGACCCAGATTGGTCAGTCTCGGCTACTTCGGGCACATGTGGGAGCTCTACGCACTATGGACATGGCTGTCCATGTTCGTCGCCGCCGGCCAAGAAGCACGCGGCGACACCACCACAGCGTCGACCGGCTTCATCGCATTTGCCGCGATCGGGGTCGCCGGTGCTGTCGGCTCCCTTCTGGGCGGCTGGGCATCAGACCGTTTCGGTCGTCCTCTGGCAGCGGTAGCAGCGCTAGTGATCAGCGGCTGCTGCTGCGTGGCGTCACCACTCTTTTTCGCTGCCCCGACAATGGTTCTCGTCGTCTTCGTCTTGGTGTGGGGTGCCGCGGTCGTCGCCGACTCGGGCGTCTTCTCCACAGCGCTGAGCGAGA
Source organism: Mycobacterium sp. (assembly GCA_035634855.1). GTDB lineage: Bacteria > Actinomycetota > Actinomycetes > Mycobacteriales > Mycobacteriaceae > Mycobacterium. The sequence continues at coordinate 15,618 of DASQCE010000426.1, read as the reverse complement.
CGACGGACGTCCGGTACGTCGGCACCGCCCTGACCGCGCAGACCGGCATCGGTTTCCTGTTGACAGTTGTCACCATCCAACTCGTCCCGATTGCCGCCGAGCTGATCGGTTGGCACTACGCGTTCCTGATTCTTGCGCCCGGCCCGCTGATCGGTGCCGTGGCGATGTTCGCCCTGAAGGCTCCCGAACAACACTCACATCCCCAGGAGGAAAGACATGACCACCAGCCCCACGCGCACAACGCCGTTCGTCGGTCAGACAGCGCAACTCTCACGCACCGTTGGTGACAACGACATCGCATTGTTCACCGAGATCAGCGGTGACCGCAATCCTCTGCACTACGACGAAGCCGCGGCCAAGGCGTCCCGCTTCGGAGAAATTGTCGTCCAGGGCGGCGTCACCAGCGCCATCCTGAATGCCGTTGTGGCCGAGAAGTTGCCAGGGCCGGGCACGGTGTTCCTGAATGTCAACTGGGCGTTCAAAGCACCAGTGCGCTGCGGTGACACCATCACGGGCCGCGTCGAAGTCATCTCGGCACGCACCGACAAACCGATCACCGAACTGCGCACCACCGTCACCCGCGACGACGGAACCGTCGTCCTGGACGGAACAGCGGTTTGCTACACGATGGATATCGCCGCCACGACCGAGCGGTGACATCCCATTGCGGGACCGCTGCGGCGTTGGATCACCGACGCAATGCGCACCGAGCACAGGTGCACGTAAGAGGGCAGTTGCCGCGTCGTTTGCATCAACTGCGTCAATTTCGGGTGCAGAATGGTGGCGTGCACCCGACCCCGACGCCGCGCGCCTCGGGAAAAGGGCTGCGCAGAGCGGAGTTGCTGGCCGCGATATCGCTGGCGATCGACCTCGGCCTTGGGCAGCCGATGGAACACATGCTTCGGTCGTCGCTGATCGCGACACGCATCGCCGAGCGGATGGGCCTCGACGCCAGGCAGCGGTCGATCGTGTACTACGCGAATCTGGTGGGATGGGTCGGTTGTCACGCCGATTCCCACGAACTTTCGGCACTCTTCGGTGATGACATCGCGTTCCGGGCGGACACCTACTCGGTGGACATGACCGGGCTGCCCTTCCTGCGTCTGATGCTCAGCCATGTGGGGCGGGGATTGCCGGGCTGGGAGCGCGGAATCCGCGCAGCTGCCTTCACTCTCACCGCACGTAACCAGGTCGCCAAGCTGATTGATTCGCACTGCAGTTCTGCCGGGGTTCTCTCCGATCGAATGGGACTGGACCGGCAGGTCGGGGAGGCGCTGGCGTATATATTCGAGCGCTGGGACGGTCACGGGATGCCCAACGGCGCACGCGGAGAAGAAATTCCGGTCGAAATCCACATCGTGCACCTGGCCGATGTCGTCGAGGTGCACCTGCGCACGGGTGGGCTCGGACGGGCTGTTGAGGTCGTCCGAGCCCGGCGTGGCACGCAGTTCAGCCCGGCCGTGACGGAGGTGTTCGAGCGTGATGCCGCCGGGATCGTCGACGGAGTGCTCGAAATGGATGTCTGGACCGCGGTGTTGGCGCAGGCTCCGGATCGCGGCCGCACTCTCGACGGTGACGAGATCGACGAGTTGCTCAGAGCCATGGCGGATTTCGTCGACCTCAAATGCCCGTGTTCCCCCGGCTACTCCCGTGGCGTCGCGGACCTGGTAGCCGCGGCGGCCCGACACTTGCGGGTGCCGTCAGCGGATATCACGCGTCTGTACCGTGCGGGCCTCGTGCACGGCCTCGGCAGGTTGGGGGTATCCAATCAGATCTGGGAGAAGAAGGGTCAGCTCAGTACGGCTGAGTGGGAACGGCTGCGGATGTACCCGTATCTGACCGGGCGGATCCTGAGCCGGGTCGGCGGATTGGAGTCGGTGGTGTCCGTCGCGACGAGGCACGAGGAACGCATCGACGGGTCCGGCTTTCCCCGAGGGCTCGCCGGTGCGGAGTTGACCGCACAGGACCGCTTACTCGCTGCGGCGGTGGCTTATCACCAATTGCTCGAGCCGCGGCCGCAACGACCTGCGCTCGATCCTGGCGGTGCTGCCAGTCAGCTGCGCGAGGAGGCGCGCGCCGGACGTCTTGACGCCGACTCGGTGGAGGCTGTGTTGGCCGCGGCCGGGCATCGGGCATCGCGCCGGAAGTCCGGGTCAGCTGGGCTTACCATCCGAGAGGTCGAGGTGCTGCGACTCGTCGCGCAGGGCCGGTCGAACCGCGACATCGCCGCCGAGCTGTTCATTGCCGAGAAGACGGCGCGTAATCACGTCGAGCATGTCTACGCCAAGTTGGGTGTCAACAACCGCACGCAGGCGAGTCTCGCGGCGATCGATCGGGGCCTCGCCAGCTTCCCGGTCAACACGGCCGCGAGACCATGACGACCCCCAACTGCCCGAGCGATCTGCTCGGCGCCGTGTCAGCGAGATGGCAGCTGAGATGATGGTGGGGTGACACACGTCCGAGGCCGGGTGTGGCGGGCCGGTAAGCCGCAGGACGATTTCGACTTCCCGTCGATCTCGGACTACCTGGTCGAGGACGACACGCTGGTGTGGTGCGACATCTACGACCCCGACCACGCGATCCTCAAGGATCTGGCGCAGGAGCTGAGCCTGAACTCGTGGGCGGTGGAGGATGCGATCGCGGAAGCCGAACGCACCAAGGCCGTCGTCTACCGCACCCACACGTTCTTCACGGTGTACGGCGTCTCGACCAGGGAGCCGGCCGATGAGACGCAGTCGATGCTCGACATCCACCGCATCTCCGGGTTCGTGCTGCCGCAGGGACTGATCACGGTCCGGCTGTCGCCGCACTTCGACATCGACGCGGTCTCGCAGCGGTTCGACGAGCTGGGCGGCCAGGAGTACGGCGTCGGGTCGTTGGTGCACGCCCTGCTCGACGTCGTGGTCGACGGGCACTTCGAGGCAGTGCAGGCGCTCGACGACGGCATCGAGTCCGTCGAAGACGACTTGTTCGCGAACAAGTCGCAGAAGGGCTTGCAGCGCAAGACGTTCCGTCTGCGCAAAGATCTGGTCGAGCTGCGGCGGGTGGTGTTGCCGATGCGTGAGGTCGTCAGCTCCATCCAGCATCGCCGACTGGACGCCAAGACCGCGCCGGAGCTGGATCCGCTGTACTCGGATCTGTACGACCACGTGCTGCGGGTGTCGGAGTGGACAGAGTCGTTGCGGGACATGGTCACGACGGTGTTCGAGACGAACTTGTCGCTGCAGGACGCACGGCTGAACACGGTGATGAAGAAGCTGACGGGGTGGGCGGCGATCATCGCGGTGCCGACCGCCATCACTGGGTTCTACGGGCAGAACGTCGAGTATCCCGGGATTAATACGGTGGGCGGTTTCGTGACAAGCACATCGATCATCGTGGTGATCGTACTCGCGCTGTACTGGATGTTCCGGCGACGAGACTGGTTGTGAAACAACGCCACACTGGCGGTTCGATGAGAAAACGGCGGTGAGCACGAGTGATTCGCTATACCGTCATCGGCGTGTGCGACCTGACCAGCTGGTCGGCGCGCCGGTAGTCGTCGTCGGCGTTGAGCGTGAGTACGCCGACAAGCTCGTCGCCCGACTCGAAGTAGGCCGCGAACCCGTTGTGGTGGTCCACGAGCCGGCTGTGCTCATAGCCGGCAGCCCAGCCGCGGTACTTCAGCGTGGATTCGCCGATGGTGCACGGGAATTCGGGCACCTTGTTCCAGGCCGCCTCATGGCCGGCCGCAGTAGGGGTAGCGGCGCCCGCCCTCGGTGACGACTTCCTGGCGGGCAAGGTCGATGTGGTCGACGGTGATGCCGCGGATCAGCTCGACGTCGTAGCGGACGAACCAGCCGGGGCTGTGCAGATCGAGCTTGGCCTCGCGGCCGCAGAGGTAGGCCTTGCTCAGCGGCGGCTTCGCATAGGGCAGGGCGGGGGCGGTGGTCAGAATCCGCACAGAAATGTGGGGGTGCTTGCTGCGGAACGTCTCGGCAGCGCTCAACCCGGCCGGACCGCTGCCGATGGCGATGAAACCTGGTGCCACCACACTTCTTGGGTACCACGACGGAGAGTCGATCGAACCCCTCGCAAGCGATTCGGCACCTTTGCTGAGCCCCGTCCCGGACGTAGTGCGCTGACTGCAAGACGGGCGCTATCTTGTGTGGGACCATCTGCGCATGAACCCGCAGGACGACGATCCCGAGGCGCGGATCAGGGCGCTCGAGCAACCGCTCGCCGATAGGGCACGGGCGACCGAACTGGGAACGACGCCGTACACCAGCAGCGGCAACGCCTACCTGCCTCCGCCGTTGCCGCCGATGCCGCCGCAAGCGCGGGGGCCATACACACCGCCGGGCTACAGCGCCCCGTGGGCCCCGCCGCCACGGAAGACTTCGGCGGGCATTCCGTGGGTGGTGCTCGGGCTCGGCGCCGTTGTTTTCATGGCCGTCGCCGGGGGCGTCGGGTGGTTCATCGTGAACAAGTCGACGCGTGAATTCCCCAATGTCCCCGGCATCTCCATCCCGAGCATTCCGAGCATCCAGCCGACGGCTCCCGGCGGCGGCGGGCCGGCGAACACGGTGACCACCGCGCCGTCGGGTGGGCAGATCAGCGTCGCCGGCGTCAGCGAGAGCAAGACGATCGCGTGCAACGACAGCCATGTGAGTGTCAGCGGCGTCTCCAACACCGTCACGATCACCGGCCACTGCGTGAACGTCACGGTGTCCGGCATGCAGAATCACGTCACCCTCGACACAACCGATCAGATCAATGCGTCCGGGTTCGACAACGTGGTCACCTACCACTCCGGCTCACCGGACATCAATTCCGGCGGATCCAACGTGGTCCAGCAAGGCTGAGCTCAGTGGCGCATTCGGTCCGCTCGTCGGGATAGGCGAGCGTGAACACGGTGCGTTCGTCGGCGAGCGAGGCTCTCGGCACGAGCAGCACTCGCCATTCCGGTGCCCATTCGGCGACGCCGTTGTTGCCTTGGAGCGCAACGGCCACATCGTCGGGGCGGTGGTTCCAAAGTTCGGCGGAGCCCTCGCCCCAGTCGAGGCCGACGAACCCGTCGCGGACCTCTGCTCGCACGGGAATGGTGACCGAGGACTTGACGACGGCCATGAAGTAACGGCCGACGTCGACGTGGTGGCCCGGATCCGGCGACGCGCACACGGGATCGGCGATGAAGGGGCGGAAGAAGTGCTTGCGCATGGAGCTCCCTTTTCAGGGCCTCCGCTGTGGAGGCGCTCTTGCCGGCACCGGTCGGTGCAGACCGCTTCGTCATCCGAGCCACCCACGAGCGTGGGGTTGGCGTGCCGTCAAGTCGGAGCTTGGCGACGGCAACTCGTGAAGCTGTTTTTAGTCTAGGGGGTCAAGCCCGCACCCGGGCTTGTGGCGTCGCTCTTGGGTCAATCAGGATCTTGGCGTGCGCCTCGGGATCGCCGAGCGCGTCGAAGGCGTTCTCGACGCCGTTCAGCCCGACGGTCCCGGTCATCAGCGGGGTGACGTCGACCTTGCCGTCGGCGAGCATGTAGAGCGTGTCGCGGAACTCGAGCGGCGTATAGCCGAGCACGAAGCGCAGGTCAATCTCTTTCGCAATCGCCATTGACGGCCGGAAGCGGTCGGCGCCCATAAAAACACCGACCACCACGACGCGCGCCGACAGCGGCGCACTAGTGATGATGTCTTCGATAATGCCGGGCACGCGGCGTACGGCGAGTCTTCGGCGGGGTTGACGACGACGTCGGCGCCAGAAGCGGCAGCGAGTGTTCGGCGGAAGGGCGAGTGGTTGCTGGCGATGACGGTGCACACGCCGATGGCCTTGAGCATGAGAATGACGGCAAGGCCGATGGGTCCGCAGCCGATCACGATCGCGACGTCCTTCTTGGTGATCTCTGAGCGGCGGACGGCGTGCCAGGCGACGGCCATCGGCTCGGTGAGGGCGGCGTGTTCGATGGGCAGACCGTTGGGAACGGGCAGGGCGAGGGACTGCTCGACAACGAGGTGTTCGGCGTACCCGCCGGGAGCTTTCGTGGAGAGTCCGATCAGGTGCACCTCCTTGCCACGGCGCACAAACGGGGCAGCAACGACGGGGGTGCCGGCGCGCGGTGTCTTGCGAGTGCTGGAACCGTGGTCGAGCACTTCACCGCAGAACTCGTGGCCGAATACGACCGACTGATGCGAGCGCGCGCAATCGGGGTATCCGGCCTGGGCCATCACGTCGGCGACGTCGTCGCAGTGGTTGCGGGTATGCAGGTCCGAGCCGCAGATGCCGCACCGTAGGACGTCGATGAGCAGCTGGCCCTTCGCCGGTTTCGGGGTGGGCTGGTCGACGACCTCCAGCTTGGCGTTGGTGCAGGTGACCGTCTTCATTGGGCCGAGCGTAGCGATTCGCGTTTATCGACAAGCCAAATGAGCGATCCTGGAACAGGAGGCTCTCGTGACGCGGCGGTGTGCTCTCGGGTCGTTACGAGCGTTGGCGGTGGCGACGCTCGTCGGGGTTGTTGCGCTGCAGACGTCGGGTCATGTCGGTGCCGCGCCGGGAGCGACGGTGACCATCACGGTAAAGGCCGTCGACGCGAGCGGCGAGCCGGTGAACGGGTATCAGGTGGCGAACCGGCAGGGGTCGCCGAATCTGTCGAGTTGTCTGGATCCGTCGCCGGCGGCGGTGGGCAATGACATCTATTCGTGCGAGCCCGCGCAGGCTGCGGCCTCGGTGTGTTGGCCGGCGCCGGGGTCGGTGTTGTGCCTGATGGACCCGTGGAGCAAGGCGCTGCGCCGATTCGCCGCACCTGGCGCGCTGCCGGCGGTCGACCCGCCGCCGGCGCCGATGCCGTTCGCGCTGCAGCTCGACGACGGCACGCGGTGCATCCTGCCCAACGGGATCGACTGGGGAGCGCGGACCGACGACATGGTGCCTGCGTACGGATGCAACCCGGGCAAGACGTCTGTCGGGGTGCTCATCCCGGCGGGCGACGATCCGGTGTCGGCGATCGACAGGTCGGGCCCGGTGTGGGTGGTGCGAATCGGAGAACTGGGCCCGCGAGACGCCGCGTTCGAGTCGCCGCGACGGCACGCGGTGACGGCGGCGTGGTTCGCGGGGAATTGACCTCAGGTCAATGCGGGAATCAGTACAGCGATGTCGCTGTGCAGGTGCGCCAGGCCGCTATCGAGCGTCGCCAACTGGCCGTTGCGAGTTCGTGCGAGCTGAGCAAGGTAGGCATCCGTCACCTGCCGGTGACCGACCACACCATCAAATTGCACATCAGCGAAAGAGACACTGTCAGGCCAGAACTCGTGGCGCTCAGCACTCTCGACTGCGCTGACGACATCCTGCGCAGCCACCGCCGATTGGCCGGTCCGCAGCAGGAATCGAACGAGACTTCCCTGTGTGATTGGACACGTCGCAAATCCTGCATCGGATGCTGACAGCCACTCCGCGGCTGCATCGTGATGTACGTGGTCGGCGACAACGAGCGCGATGAGCACGTTCGCATCGAGCAGGGCCGTCACTCCTCATCCTCCAAGGAACGCACGTCCTCGGAGGTCACCACTGTCCCTACGCTCACGAGCGGCAGACCCGTTCTGGGATCTCTCGAGAGTGCGGTCGTGCTACCCGCGCTCAGGCCCCGTCGGATGAGATCGGCGACGGTCTCGCTCAGAGTGCGGCGGGTGTCGCGCGCAATTGCCAGCGCCTGCTTGTGCAGGTCATCTGGCAGATCGATTGTCGTACGCACGCTGCAGTTTAACATCTGTGCATCATGATGCACTGATGCGGCGGTCGCGCCATATCCACAATGCGCGACGGGGCGGTGTGTCGGTTTGCCCGGTTTTCGGCGACTTTGTCGTTCGCGCCGACTTTGTTGCCCGGAGCCGGGCAAATGTCGATGTCACCCCCCTCTCGCTATGGTCAGAGTGAGAGAGAGGAAATCCAACAGTGAGCGAGCAAACCTCGACACCGAAACTCACGGGCCAGTTTTCGAAAGCACTGGTGTACGCCGAACTGAAGCACCACAACCAGGTGCGCAAGGGCGGCGACATCCCATACGTCGGACATCTGCTGACGGTGGCCGGGCTGGTGATCAACGACGGCGGCTCCGAAGCACAGGCCATCGCTGCGCTGTTGCACGACGCAGTAGAGGATCAGGGCGGTCCCCCGACGCTCGACGAGATCCGGGCCAACTTCGGCGAAGACGTCGCGCGCATCGTCGACGAATGCAGTGACACCGACGAGAAGCCGAAGCCACCGTGGCTCGACCGCAAGCGCGAGTACATCGAGCACCTTGCCGAGGTCGGCGACGACACTCTGCTTGTCTCAGTCGCGGACAAGCTCGACAACGCGCGGTCGATGCTGCGCGACTACCACACTCATGGGCCGTCGCTCTGGGAGCGCTTCAACCGAAAGAACCCACAAGACCACCTCTGGTACTACGGCGAGCTGCTCAAGGCCTACCGGAACCGAGGCTGCACCAGCTGGATGGTCGACGAGCTTGGCCGCGTGGTCGACGAGTTGAGGCGCCAGGTCGAAGGCGGCGACAGAGTCGTCCTGGTCTGACGCTAGGAAGGTGGTGGGGGATCGAGCATTTCGACGTGATCGCCCTGCCACTGGTAGCGCACGCTGGTGACGGCCGCGGGGGCGCATGCGTTGCACTCACCAGGCGTCGCGTAATCGAGAACCACTGTGTTGTCCGTGCTGTGCGCCGAGTTGAGCGACGTGAATCCATACGCTTTCGACGTGCCGGTCCCGAGGTAGGTGCCGCGATGGAACATGAGCGCCTGCACCGGCGAGCTCGCCGTCCCGCCCTCAATCATCACGAGGATGGTTGAGAGGTCTGCGCACGGGTTGTAGTCGCTGCCGATAGGCGTGGTCTGCCATCCCCTGCCGGTGACTGGTTCGGGGGCCAGTTTCGCAAGTGCAGACTGCAGAGCGGTTGTCTGGTCGGGTCCGCATGTCGGTGAAGGTGGCCCAGCGGGCGTCGGAGCGGCTGGGGGTGCAGCGACCGGTGATGGAGCGGCCGATGGCGGCGCGGTGACAGTCACCGTGGTAGGGGTCGAGCCGTGGGAACTGCACGCGGTCATCAGCGCGAGAGCAGCCCCGCACACAGTCAGGGTGAGTTTCCACCGCATCACAATCGGAGTGTTCCACGGATGGCCCCAAGCAAGCGAGAACGGGATACGCGGGCAAACGTCTTCAGAAGCCGTGACCTGTCAACGCCGATCTCCTATCGTGGGCCCCGATGGGCCTGCACCTGCACCGCGCTGAACGAACCGATCTCCTCGCCAACGGCCTTGGCGCCCTCCTGTCCGATCCGTTGCCCGATCCGTTCGCCGAGGAACTGATCATCGTCCCCGCCAAGGGGGTCGAGCGCTGGCTGAGTCAGCGGCTGTCGCACATTCTCGGCCGCGGCAATGCCCAGGACGGCATCTGCGCGGGCATCTCATTCCGCAACCCGCGATCGCTCATCGCCGAGATCACCGGCACGGTCGACGATGATCCGTGGTCGCCCGACGCCATGGTCTGGCCACTGCTCGAGGTGATCGACTGCAGCCTCGACGAGCCGTGGTGCCGCACGCTCGCGACGCATCTCGGCCACTTCGAAGCGGGTGAGGAGAGGGAGCTGCGCCAAGGCCGCCGCTACGCCGTCGCGCGTCGGCTCGCTGGGTTGTTCGCGTCCTATGCCCGCCAGCGGCCGCAGCTATTGGTCGACTGGGAACGTGATATCGCCGGTGATATCGATCCCGACCTCGACTGGCAGCCACCCCTCTGGCACGCGTTGTTGGAGCGAGTCGACGCCGATCCGCCTCACGTTCGACACGCCAAAACACTTGCGCGGCTGCAGGAGTCACCGACGGACCTGCCGGAACGGCTGTCCCTGTTCGGGCACACCCGACTGCCGGCCACCGAGGTCGAGCTGCTCAATGCCCTGGCCACACACCACGATCTCCACCTCTGGCTGCCGCACCCCAGCGACGACCTGTGGCAGAAGCTCGCGGGCGAGCACGGCCCTATCCCCCGCCGCGACGACGCCAGCCATCGCAGCGTCCGACATCCACTGCTGGCCACCCTCGGTCGCGACCTGCGCGAGCTCCAGCGCAGCCTGCCCGCACACCCGCACACCGACGAATACCTCGGTGGCCGTGAGCGTCCCGACACGCTGCTCGGCTGGCTGCAGTCCGACATCACCGCCAACGAGGTCCGTCCGGACGGCCGAACGTTGCGCAATGACGACCGGTCCGTCCAGGTGCACAGCTGCCACGGTCCGGCCCGCCAGATCGACGTGCTCAGAGAGGTTCTGCTCGGCCTGCTCGCCGACGATCCCACGCTGGAACCGCGCGACATCCTGGTGATGTGCCCGGACATCGAGACCTACGCACCGCTGATCAACGCAGACTTCGGGCTCGGCGACGTCGTGCGCGGCGCACACCCGGCGCACCGGCTGCGGGTGCGCCTCGCCGACCGCTCGCTCATTCAGACCAATCCGCTGCTCGGCGTCGCCAGCCAATTGCTCGGTATGGCGGGCAGCCGGGTCACCGCCAGCGAGGTGCTCAACCTCGCGCAGGTCGCCCCGGTGCGGTCGCGGTTCGGCTTCACCGACGACGACCTCGAGGGCATCACCCGCTGGGTGCGCCAGGCGAACATCCGCTGGGGCTTCGACCAGGAGCACCGCAAGCCGTTCGGCGTCGACTTCGTCCACAACACTTGGCGTTTCGGCATCGACCGGGTGCTGGCTGGCGTGGCGCTGTCGGACGATTCGCACGCGTGGATCGGCTCGACGCTGCCGCTCGACGACGTCAGCAGCAACCGCGTCGAGCTGGCGGGCAAGCTCGCCGAATACGTCGACCGGCTGCAGCGGACCGCCGATGCGCTCAACGGCGCACGGCCGCTGCGGGATTGGCTCACCGCGCTGGCCGACGGCATCGACCTGCTGGCCCGCGTCGATGACAACGACGCGTGGCAGACCAGCCAGGTGCAGCGGGAGTTCGCCGAGGTGCTCGCGACGGCGGGCCCGCGCGGCGACACGGTCATGCGGCTGCCCGACATTCGCGCGCTGCTCGGCCGGCACCTCGCAGGTCGGCCCACCCGCGCCAACTTCCGCACCGGCACGCTGACGGTGTGCACGATGGTGCCGATGCGTTCGGTGCCGCACCGGGTGGTGTGCCTGGTCGGCCTCGACGACGGGGTGTTCCCGCGGCTGGGCATCGTCGACGGCGACGACGTGCTCGCCCGCAACCCGATGACCGGTGAACGCGACATCCGCTCCGAGGACCGGCAACTGCTGCTCGACGCGATCGGCGCGGCCACCGAGAAGCTCGTCATCACTTACACCGGCGCCAACGAGTACTCGGGTCAGGACCGGCCGCCCGCGGTGCCGCTCGCCGAGCTGCTGGATACCCTCGACATGACCACGACTGACAAGGTGCGGGACCGCTTCGTCGTCAAACACCCGTTGCAGCCCTTCGATATTCGCAACGTCATCCCTGGCAAGCTCGGCACACGCGACGACACGCCGTTCACGTTCGACCCGACCGTGCTGCGGGCGGCGCGCGCGAGCACTGGTGAGCGCAAGGAACAGCCGCCATTCATCTCGGGCCCGCTGCCGCCGGTCGCGGCGCACGACGTCGTCCTTGAAGATCTCGTCGCGTTCTTCAAGGACCCGGTCAAGGGTTTCTTCCGCGCACTCGACTACACGCTGCCGTGGGACGTCGACGGCGTCGAGGACGCCATGCCCGTCGACATCAACGCGCTCGAGGAATGGACCGTCGGCGACCGCATGCTGCAGGACATGCTGCGCGGCATGACGCCGGACGAGGCACGCCAGGCGGAGTGGCGGCGCGGCACGCTGCCGCCGGGTCAGCTGGGCTGGCGTAAGGCCACCGAAATCAAGGAGCAGGCCACCCTGCTCGCCGCCGCCGCGCTACGACACCGCGGCCCAGATCCGCAGGCATACGACGTCGACATCGACCTCGGTGCGGGTCGGCGGCTGACCGGCACGGTGTCGCCGGTGTTCGGTGACCGGCTGGTGTCGGTGACGTACTCGAGGCTCGACGGCAAGCACCTGTTGGAGTCGTGGATTCCGTTGTTGGCGTTGATTGCCCGCGGTTCCTCAATCGATTGGCACGCGGTGTGCATCGGCCGCGCGAAGAAGGGCACCACCCCGCGCGAGGGAGGCCTGGGACGCCCCGATGAGGACGCGGTCGAGGTTTTGCGTGAGCTCGTGGCGGTGTACGACGCGGGACGTCGCGCGCCGATTCCGTTGCCCATCAAGACGTCCTACGCGTGGGCGGTGGCGCGTCATACCGGCGACGTCCCCGAACAGGCGGCCAGCTACCGGTGGAAGTCCAGCGACCGCTACCCCGCCGAGGACCAGGCGCCGGCACACGTACGCGCATGGGGCCACGGTGCCTACCTGTCGGACCTGGTCGATCTGGGTTTGGCCTCGTACTCCGAACGGGTATGGCTGCCGCTCCTGCGCGCCGAGAGGTCGGTGTGATGGACCGCTTCGATCTCCTGGGCCCGCTGCCCGTAGAGAACTCGACCACCGTGCTGGAAGCCAGCGCAGGGACGGGCAAGACGTTCGCGCTGGCGGGGCTTGTGACGCGGTATATCGCCGAGGGCGCGGCGACGCTCGATCAGATGCTGCTCATCACGTTCGGCCGCGCCGCCAGTCAGGAGTTGCGGGAGCGGGTCCGCGATCAGATTGTCCACGCGCTCAAGGCTTTCGATGACGCCTCGTTGATCGGCGACAACCAGGTGGTGGCGCACCTGCTCAAGGGTTCGGACGACCAGCGTGCGACGCGGCACCGCAACCTGCGGGACGCGTTGGCGAGCTTCGACGCGGCGACGATCGCGACCACGCACCAGTTCTGCCAGCTGGTGCTGAAGTCGCTGGGCGTGGCAGGCGACAGCGACGCCGGTGTCACATTGGTCGAGAGCCTCGACGACTTGGTGACAGAGATCGTCGACGACCTATACCTGGCCCACTTCGGGCAGGAACGCGACGACCCAGTCCTCACCTACAAGGATGCGCTGCGGCTGGCGCGGGAGGTGGTGAACCACCCGTCGACGGAGCTGCGGCCGCTCGACCCGCAGTCCGGCTCCCGGGCAGCGGTGTGCATCGAGTTCGCGAAAGATGTTCTGGCGGAGCTGGACGCACGCAAGCGCAGGCTCGGGATCCTCGGCTACGACGATCTGCTGATCCGCCTGGCCGACGCGCTGGAGGCCGACGACTCCCTTGCCCAGATTCGGATGCACCGGCGCTGGCCGATCGTGATGGTCGACGAGTTCCAGGACACCGACCCGGTGCAGTGGCGGGTCATCGACCGCGCGTTCAGCGGCCGATCGACGGTGATCCTGATCGGCGATCCGAAGCAGGCGATCTACGCGTTCCGCGGCGGCGACATCATCACCTATCTGAAGGCCGCGGAGACGGCGGGCGACAAGCAGACTCTCGGCACGAACTGGCGCAGCGACGGCGCGCTCGTTGACCGGCTGCAGGTGTTATTGCGAGGCGCCGAACTCGGCGACCCGCGCATCGTCGTGCACGACGTCGACGCGTACCACCGTGGCAGCCGACTCGCGGGTGCGCCGAGCTGCGATCCGTTCCGGCTGCGGGTGGTCAAGCGGAAGACGTTCGGCCGCAGTGGGATTCAGAACCTCGCCATCGACGACCTACGGACGCACATCGGCAGAGACCTTGCCGCGGACATCAGAGCGCTGCTGGCCAGCGACGCCACGTTCAACGGCGAGAAGCTGGTGGCCCGCGACATAGCGGTGATCGTCGAGAGCCACAAGGACGCCCGCGCCTGCCACCGCGCGCTCGGCGAAGCCGGTGTGCCATCGGTGTACACCGGCGACTCGGACGTGTTCGGTTCGGAAGCCGCCGAGGACTGGTTGGCGTTGCTGGAGGCGTTCGACCAGCCGCACCGCTCGGGCGTGGTGCGGGCCGCGGCGTCGACGATGTTCTTCGGCGAGACGGCCGAAACACTTTCTGAGGGTGGCGATGCGCTGACCGACCGCGTCGCCGAGACGCTGCGCGAGTGGGCCGGACATGCGCGGGAGCGCGGTGTCGCCGCAATCTTCGCGGCCGCGCAGCTGAGCGGCATGGGTGACCGGGTGCTGTCGTGGCAGGGCGGCGAGCGGCACATGACCGACCTGGCCCACATGACGCAACTGTTGCAGGAGGCGGCACACCGCGAGCACTACAACCTGCCCGCGCTGCGTGACTGGCTGCGAACCCAGCGCGAAGAGCGCAGTGGGGCAACGGAACGCAACCGACGGCTGGACAGTGACGCGGCCGCCGTGCAGATCATGACGGTGTGGGTAAGCAAGGGCCTGCAGTATCCGGTGGTGTACCTGCCGTTCGCGTTCAACCGCAACGTGCAGGAACGCGAAATGGTGCTGTTCCACGACGGCGATGATCGATGCCTGCACGTCGGCGGCAAGGACAGCCCGGACTACGACGCCGTCGCGGCGCAGGGCCGCAAGGAGCAGGCGAGCGACGACAGCCGATTGACCTACGTCGCGATGACGCGCGCGCAGTCACAAGTGGTGGCCTGGTGGTCACCGGCCTACGACGAGCCCAACGGCGGGTTGTCGCGGCTGCTGCGCGGCCGCGAGCCGGGCGGGTCGACGGTGCCCGATCGTTGTGTGCCCGCGAAGATCTCGGACGAGGACGCGATGGTCCGCCTGCAGAAGTGGGAGGCTGCGGGCGGGCTGGTGATCGAGAAGTCCGTGATGGCGCCGCGGGCACCGGTTGCTGACGACGCCGACGATGTCGACTTCGAAGTTCGGCACTTCCATCGCGCGATCGACACCGCGTGGCGGCGCACGTCGTACTCGGGACTGATCCGGGTCACGGAGACGAGCGGGGTCAGCAGCGAGCCGGAAGTCGTCGAGCTGGACGACGAGGTCGCAGAGATTCCCTTGGTGGCGAGGGCGTCCGGGCCGGACCTGGCGTCGCCGATGGCGGATCTGCCGACGGGCGCCAAGTTCGGGACATTGGTGCATGCGGTGTTGGAGACGGCGAACCCGTTCGCGACTGATCTGCCCGCCGAGTTGGAGTCGCAGATCCGAGAGCATTCGGTGTGGTGGCCAGTGGACGTCGAGCCGTCGGAGTTGGCAGCGGCGCTCGTGCCGATGCACGACACTCCGTTGGGCCCGTTGGCCGATGGTGTCACGCTCCGGCAGATCGGCTTGCCGGATCGATTGCGGGAGATGGACTTCGAGTTTCCACTCGCGGGCGGGGATCTGCGCGCATCGGCACCAGACATCCGGCTGGCAGACGTGGGCGTGCTGCTGCGCGAGCATCTGCCTGCCGACGACGTATTGGCGAGCTATGCCGACCGGTTGACCGGTGACGCATTGGGCAACCAGTCGCTGCGCGGGTATCTGAGCGGCTCGGTCGACGCTGTGCTGCGGGTCGGCGGGCGCTACCTGGTGGTCGACTACAAGACGAACTGGCTCGGCGAGGCCGACCGGCCGCTGACGTCGTCGGACTACGACAGGGCGCGGATGACCGAGGCGATGCTGCACTCCGACTATCCACTGCAGGCACTGTTGTATTCCGTTGTGCTGCATCGCTTTCTGCGGTGGCGGCAGCGTGACTACGAGCCGTTACGCCATCTGGGTGG
>DASQCE010000425.1:0-3238 GCA_035634855.1 Mycobacterium sp. | reverse complement strand
CGGCATCCAGGCCGCCGCGGCCAAGTATCTCGGCGCCGAGGCCGGCTTCGATGCCTGCGACCGCGCCATGTCCACCCACGGTGGCTACGCCTACGCCAAGGAATACCACGTTGAGCGGCTGTGGCGGGAGGCACGGCTGCTGCGCAACGCGCCCTTCGCGCAGGAGATGGTGCTCAACTACATCTCCACCCAAGCGCTCAAGCTGCCCCGCGCCTACTGATCTGGGACGAGGACGATGGGGTGCCGGAGGGTTTCTTTGCGTCCCGGCGTGCTCGACCTGGCTCAATGGGCGCCGTTCGGCCTGCCGATGTAGCCGACCGTCGGCCAGCATTTCGTATAGGCGCGGCAGGTGGCCAGCGGCTGCGCGAGCCCATGCGACGGCTGGCACGGTTGAATCGTATTGATGTGCAACCAGTTTCCATCGTCGGCGTGACGTCGCTGTTCAGGCTGGCTCCTGATTGCCCAAAACATTGCAGCTAGCCGGAGTCAGTTCATGGCGTCAGCTGCGATCAAAGGCCTTTCAGGCAAGCGATTCTGGAACGTGGCGGCAATGCCGCACGCAGCACCATACAGGAGGCCCGATGATGAGTACAGAACCAGGAGGACTCGTAGAGACGTCGGACGACGGCACCCTGCTCCACTTCATCGACTTGGACCGGCGGCGACAAGGCCGGCTACGAAAGCTCGTCGAAGTCCGTTCGCCTTCGACGTTCGTGAGCACGTGCTGGCTGGCGAAGGTCACTTCGCGAACGTCCAGGTGCCCGAAAACGTCAACCCGCTCCTGGCCAGTGCGCGGGGGATCCCAAAAAACCTTGTCCCGCACCGGTAAGCGCACTTACAGCGCTCGCAGTGGCGCCTGTTCGGACGTGTTGCGACGGGCCGCCGAGCGGCTGAGCGCTCGTGATCCGGACGGCGACGCGTTGCGGCGTGCGCTGCGCGCGGCCATCGTCGTGCCGATAGCGGGCATAGTCGGCTACTCCGTCGCGGGGCTATCGCAGACTGCGTTATTCACCTTGCTCGGCGCAATCTGGCTGCTGGGGCTCGTCGATTTGCCCGGCAATCGGCCGGCACGGGCACTGGGATATTGCGGTCTTGGATTCAACGGGGCGGTGCTGATATCGGTCGGCACGTTGGTGCAACCGTTCCCGTGGTTGGCCGTGGCACTGACTTTCGTCCTCGGTGTGGCGGTGACGCTGGCCGGGGTGCTCAGTGAGACGATCGCGGCGGGTCGACGCGTTACGTTGCTGCTGTACGTGCTTCCGGTGAGCACGCCCCCCGCTCCGGTCACCGCGCGGCTGCTGGGGTGGGCTATTGCGTTGGCCATTTGCGTGCCGGCGGCGTTGTTCCTGTTTTCCCCCCGCCACCGCAACGATCTGCGCGGTCACGTCGCGCAGGTATGCACGGCGCTGGCCGATCGGCTCGACGGCGTGGGATCGGGCGACGAGGTGTCGAGCGCAATGAGCGCGCTGGAAAAGAACTTCATGAGCGCCGACTACCGGCCGGTGGGCTTGACGGCTGGCAGCCGCGCGCTTGTGCGTGTGGTCGAGGACTTGAAGTGGCTGACTGATCGGGTGGGCAATGACGATGACGTGGGGCCGGCCGACCTGCAGGCGCCGGTGGTCGCGGTGTTGCGGTGCTGCGCCCGCACGCTCAACGCTGCGCTCGTGTCCCCAAAGGCCGTCGACTGGGAGGAACTGGACGCCAAACTGGCCGAATTGCGTGCCGTGGCGCGGGGACGCGACCGCGAGGACGTCGGCGCTATGTTCGCCGCCGAAGACGACGAGGATGCGATGGTGCTCGGGCGCGGATTGTTTTGGCGCCGCACGATCGCGACGACGGTCGACCTGACCGGCCGGATGATCGCCGCCGCAGCAGCGGCCGACGCCCGGCCGGTATGGGCCAGGGCGCTTGGCATGCGGCTGCCGGAGACGGGCGCCGCCGACCGGTTGCTCCCTGAAACAGTGGCCGTCAGGAGGATTGCGAAGGGGTTCCTGGCCACCCGCTCGGTAGCCGCACGCAACGCGATTCGCACCGGTGTGGGATTGGCATTGGCCGTAGC
This sequence comes from Mycobacterium sp., assembly GCA_035634855.1. Taxonomy (GTDB): domain Bacteria; phylum Actinomycetota; class Actinomycetes; order Mycobacteriales; family Mycobacteriaceae; genus Mycobacterium. Next base: position 1,179 of record DASQCE010000425.1, on the reverse strand, counting down.
GATCACGCATGTGTTCCCGATTCAGCACGGATTCTGGGTCGTGCTCGGTGTGATCGTGGTGCTCGGCAGCAGCGCCCTGACGACCGGAACGAAGGTGGTCCGGGCGATGGCCGGCACTGCGATCGGCGTCGTTCTCAGTGCTGCGCTGATCGAGCTGGTTGGTGGGCAAACGGCGCTGTTGTGGACGCTGATGCCGATACTGATCTTCGCGGCGGCATACGTCCCGCGGGTGGCCTCCTTCACCGCGGGACAGGCGGTGCTGACGATGATGGTGTTGATCGCCTACAACCTCATCATGCCCATCGGCTGGCGGGCCGGGCTGCTGCGGATCGAAGACGTCGGGGCAGGCGCGGTGGTCGCGGTCATCGCGGCAGTGTTGTTGTGGCCGCGCGGCGCCACCGCCTCGGTGTATGGGGTGATCGGTGAAGCTGTCAGCACCGCCTCGCAGTACCTTCAAGCCGCGGTGCGACGCGTCACCCGGGGCGCTTCCGAGGAGACCGACCGCACGCTCACCGCGCTCGGATACGACGCGCTGGCGGCCTCGCGGACCGTGGATGACGCTGTGCGCCATTATCTTTCGGAGAGTGGCGGCAGTTCCGATCTGCAGTCGCCGGTGGTGCACGCTGCCAACCGCGCCAATCGACTCCGGATCGTGGCAGAGGTGATCGCCGACGTCGCGACGCTGCCGCCGCTGCTGGCACACTCGCGGGCGCGCGAGGTCCTCGAGATGCACGCCGAGGCGGTCGCCGAGCGTGTTGCGGGGGTCAGCGACAAGTCGTGGCCGCCGATCAGCGACGAATTCGTGGTCGCCCTGCGCGCCGAGTCCAGCGGCGACGAGGCAGCCGTCAACGCCGCGCTGCCCCTGGTGACGGTCGCGGCGAATCTCGGGGAAGTTGAGTTGATGTACCCGTCGCCCGCGGGGCCGCGCTGTGACGGTGATTTCGGTGGCGCATCTTGGCAGCTAGCCGGTTACGACATGAAGGGCTCGCGTTGATGGCCGACTCTCACCCCGCCACGACCGTGTATCTACGACGTGGGGGATTCACAGAGGCGCTCGAACTTTGGCCCTAGCGCCGTGACGGCGACGGCGACGGAGTTGTGTGCGAAGCGCTAGGCTAGCTGAGTCCGGCGTCAACCAGCAGGTGCGGTAGCCCCACTTCGGCGCATCGTGCCGAGACG
>DASQCE010000424.1:0-5751 GCA_035634855.1 Mycobacterium sp. | reverse complement strand
CTACGTGCCCGAGCACACCCACACACCGGTCAAGCGGGAGGCCGCCCATCCGACTGCAATGTTTGCGATGTTGTGGAGCTCCTGCGGATGCGGTCCGAGGCCTATGTACTTGTCGCTCAATGGTTTGGCCACGGAACACAGTGGAACCGATGCGAACAAGCGGGGGCGAGACAGGTTGGACGGCTGAAGGGTCTGCTGCACGGATAGGTGACACCTGAGATCGCTCGCCCAGGGTGGGCGGGCTGGGAGGATGTCACCATGGCAAGGCCCTATCCCAAGGAGTTCCGCGACGACGTCGTCCGGGTCGCTCGCAACCGCGAAGACGGGGTGACGATCGAGCAGATCGCCGCTGATTTCGGGGTGCATCCGATGACACTGTGGAAGTGGCTGCGTCAGGCCGATATCGACGACGGGGCCACACCGGGTAAGACGACCGGTGAGTCGGCTGAGCTACGGGAGCTGCGTCGCCGGAATCGGTTGTTGGAGCAGGAGAATGAGGTCCTGCGCCGGGCAGCGGCGTATCTGTCGCAGTCGAACCTGCCGGGAAAAGGCTTTACCCGCTCGTGAAAGAGCTCGCCGACGACGGAATCCCCGTCGCGGCGACGTGCCGGGTTCTCAAGCTCGCCCGCCAGCCCTACTACCGCTGGCTGGCCAACCCCGTGACCGACGCCGAGTACCTCGAGGCCTACCGGGCCAACGCCCTGTTCGACGCCCACCGCGATGATCCGGAGTTCGGCTACCGATTCCTGGTCGCCGAGGCCGGCGATGCTGGGCAGCCGATGGCCGAGCGCACCGCCTGGCGGATCTGCTCGAACAACGGCTGGTGGAGTGTGTTCGGTAAGCGCAAACGGGGCAAGAACGGCAAGGTCGGCCCGCCCGTGCACGATGATCTGGTGGGCCGGGATTTCACCGCGGATTCCCCAAATCGGTTGTGGCTGGCTGACATTACCGAACACCGCACCGGCGAAGGCAAGCTCTACCTGTGTGCGATCAAGGACGTGTTCTCCAACCGGGTCGTCGGCTATTCCATCGACTCGCGGATGAAGTCACGGCTGGCCACCCAGGCACTCAGTAGCGCGGTGGTTCGCCGTGGTGACGTCGCCGGCTGCGTGGTTCACAGCGACCGCGGGTCGCAATTTCGCAGCCGAAAATTCGTTCGCGCCCTGGGCCGCAACAACATGGTCGGATCTATGGGCCGCGTCGGGGCGGCCGGCGACAACGCGGCCATGGAGTCCTTCTTCAGCCTGCTGCAGAAGAACGTCTTGGACCGCCGACGCTGGGACACCCGCGAGCAGTTGCGCATTGCCATCGTCACCTGGATCGAACGCACCTACCACCGCCGACGCCGGCAGGTAGGCCTGGGCCGGTTGACCCCCGTCGAATTCGAAGCAATCATGGCCACACCGGCCCGTCAGGCCGCGTAACCAAAACTGTCACCGGTTCGTGCAGCAGACCCTTGCTGCCGCGTCTAACGGGGGAAGTGTTGGTGGCAAAACTTGGGTCATCGTCCGCGAGGCCTACACCGAGCCATACCATCCGTCGACGCTGAGCACGTTGTGGCAGGCGGCCATTCGCGGTCTCGACGTGCCCTCAGATTCGTCCTCGTCGGGCACATGGCGGGGTCAGAGAATATTGCTTGGTGGGGCTGACAATTGGTCGGGTCCTGGGGCGCTATCAGGCTCATTGCTCGTTCTGTTTCGCTCGGCCTGGCTGATCGCTCGCGACAGACCGGGGTTGGCGAGCATGAACTCATCCATCAGCGTGCCGGCGAGGCCGCGCAGCGGGAGCAGCGGCCGGATCCAGCCCGGCGCGGCCACGGTCGCGGCACGAGATTCGATGCCGTCGACCAGCGTGCGACCGGCTCGGGTGACCGGGATCGGCCTGGTAACGAATGAAGGCGCGATCGAGCGTGCCTCGACGATCTGCTGCTGCGCGAACACGTCACCCACAAGGTCGGTGTCGACGAACCCCAAATAGGCCACGCCGGCAGTGGCGCCGTGGTGGGCGAGTTCGACCCGCAACGCCCGGGTGAGCTGCTCGACACCCGCCTTGCTGGCCGCGTAGGACGCGTTCAGCGCACCGTTGACGAACGAGTAGATCGACGCGACAACCAGGATGTGGCCACGCCGCTCGATCACCGCAGGCAGCGTGGCGCGGATCGTGCGCCACTGGCCGAGCAGGTCGATGTCGACGGTCCGCTCGAATTCGCCAGGATCGATGGTCAGGATCGGTTCCGACGGCGGGGCGATGCCGGCGTTGGCGATAACTACATCGATGCCGCCGAACCGGGCGACGGTCGCGTCGGCCGCGCTCTGCAGCGCGTCCAGGTCACTCACGTCGGCCTGGAACGCGGCCGCGCCGTCACCGAGCTCGGCGGCCAACTGTTGCAGTGGTTCCAGCCGCCGGCCGACCAGAGCGACCCGCGCGCCGCGCGCGTGGGCCTGGCGGGCGACCTCGGCGCCGATGCCGCGGGCCGCGCCGGTGACGAACACGACACGACCGTCCAGCTCGAGCTGCGGCGCGGCGCCGAACACGCGCCCGGCGATGGGCAACGTTCGTGCAGCGCTCATTCCCGCGGCACGGAGCGCGCGGGCGGTGTCCTCGAGCACGGCGCCCGTTGCAGTGATGTGATCGACTGCGTATTTCATTTTCTTCTCCTCTGCGGATGGGTCTGCGAAATCACAGACCCATGTCCTTGGCGATGATCATCTTCATCACCTCGCTGGTGCCGCCGTAGATACGCGTGACACGGTTGTCGGCGTACAGGCGGGCAATCGGATATTCGTTGATGTAGCCGTAGCCGCCGTGCAGTTGCAGGCAGCGGTCGATGACCCGGGCGGCGGTCTCGGTGCAGAACAGCTTGGTCGCGGCGGCCTCGGCGGCGGTCAGTTCGCCGTCGTCGTGCGCCTGCAAGGCGCGGTCGACAACCGCCTCCAAGGCGTCGACGTCGGATTTGCAGGCGGCGAGTTCGAACTTGGTGTTCTGGAATGCCGCCACCGGCTTGCCGAATACCGTGCGCTCAGCGACGTATTGCTGGGCGAACCGGACAGCGGCCTTGGCCTGGGCGTAGGCGCCGATCGCGATGCCCAGGCGCTCCTGGGGCAGGTTCCGGCCGAGGTAGCCAAAGCCCTTGTTCTCCTCGCCGAGCAGGTCCTCCACCGGCACCTTGACGTCGGTAAAGGACAGCTCGGCGGTGTCGGAGGTGCGCAGGCCCAGCTTGTCAAGCTTGCGGCCGACGCTGTAACCGTCAGTCTTGGTGTCCACCACCAGCAGCGAAATGCCGTAACGGCGGTCGTCCGGCTTGGGCGGCGCGGTGCGGGCGCAGACGATGACCCGATCCGCGTGCACGCCGCCGGTGATGAACGTCTTTGCGCCGTTCAGCACGTAGTGGGTGCCGTCGGCGGACAGCTTGGCGGTGGTCTTCATGCCGGCCAGGTCCGAGCCGGTGCCGGGCTCGGTCATGGCGATCGCGAACATGATCTCGCCGGTGACGAACCCGGGCAGCCACCGCTGCTTCTGCTCCGAGGTCGCGTATGCCTTCAGATAGGGCAGGCACAGCCCGACATGCACCCCGCTGCCGCCCAGCGCCACACCGGCGCGGGCGACCTCCTCGTACATGATCGCCTGATACTTGAACGACTCCTCCCCGGCGCCGCCGTACTCCTCGGGCACCTCGATGCCGAACACGCCCAGCTCGCCGAGCTTGTAGTAGAACTCGCGCGGCGCCTGCCCGGCGTCGAACCATTCGTCGAAGACTGGGACCACCTCGGTCTCGATGAACGCCCGCAGAGTCTTTCGGAACGTCTCGTGATCGTCGTTGAAATTCGTGCGGCGCATCGCGCCACCTCCTTTGGTTAGTGCCGCCGACCGCCGTCGACGTAGAGGTTTGACCGGTGACGAACGCGGCGTCGTCGTCGGCGACGGAAGGACACCACCGGCGATGTCGTCGGGCTGCTTCCCGTCAAGGCCGTACCGAGAAGTCGTCCCGGCTTAGAATCAAGTTAAACTAGCACTGCTAGTTTAGCAATGTGATCCTCGCCACCGGGTGAAAACTAGCGGTGCAAGGTATTGTGGCGTCGACGATGAGGAGGTGAGGTGGGACGGCCACCGCATCCGCTGCTCAGCCGCGATCGGATCGTGTCTACCGCTCTCGCACTGGCTGACTCCGAGGGCTTGGAAGCTGTGTCGACCCGGCGGCTAGCTGCCGAACTTGGGGTGGCAGGGCCCTCGCTCTACAACCACGTAGGCACGAAGGAGGAGCTGCTCGACGACATGGTCGACGTGGTGCTGGCCCGGGTGGACACGTCGATGTTCGACGAGTTGAGCGCGACAAACTCCGATTGGCGGGCGGCGCTGGAGAAGTGGGCCCGCACCTACCGGGAGGCGATCGCCGCACACCCGAACATCGTGCCGGCGCTGGCCACCGGGCTGGGACGCCGCCCCAACGGGTTGCGGATTGCCGATGCAGTGTTCGGTGGACTTGTGTCGGCGGGGTGGCCGCGCCGCGAGGCGATCAGCGTCGGCGCCGCGATGCGCTACTTCGTGCTCGGCTCGGCGCTCGGCTCGTTCGCCTCAGCTTTCCCCGCGGACGCGGCGGTCTACAGCAACAAATACCCGCATCTCGATGGTGCCCACCTGCTCGCCTCGCGGCAGCAACGGGTCGATCGGAGAGCGTTCGACGCGGGCCTGCAGGCAGTGCTCGACGGGCTTGAGCTGCAGTACCAGTTGCTCTCGCGTGGCTAACCCGGCAACGACACTTATGGCTTGTTGAACCACTCGTGTTATCGACGCCGGAAGCGAATGCTCTGGTTAGAGACCCATTTTTGGTCGGGCTGACATTGGTCGGGCTGACAGAATTTGAACCTGCGACCACTTGACCCAATCGGATATTTTCTGAATTTAACTGTGCCGCAATGACTTTTGAAGCAGCTTGACCAGCGCAAACTGACTCAAGCCGTCTCCCCGCAACTCCCCCAATTTGCACTCAGTGACAACGTTCGCACCGAAGCCGTCGGTGGCCTGCCCGTCTGCGCTGTTTGTTGCAAGGGTCTTAACGTGCGCAGCCAATTGAACTCGTGAGCGCTCTGCAGCACGGCGGCTCAGACCGCGCGTCCAACGCCGCGTCTAGTTGGAGACGAGGGTCTCCGGTTCCATGTCGAAGGACGCCTGCAGGTTGTCCGGCCGCTTACCAAGGCCATCCTTCGTCGTCCGGTTCCAAGGAGCCTCGATGAGTCTTTTAGTCTCGTCGAGCATTGATTTGGGCTCCAGGTTGCGGTATGAGTCGATCTCGCCGGCGGCGACTGCTGTCATCGTGGCGTACACCGGCTCGGGGTCGAATTGTGCTCTGGGGAATGCGAGTTTGGAGTAGTCGAAGAGTCGATCCGACCCATCGTCCTCCCAGCTCTGCCAGGTCTGGAACATCCGGTCGTTGAAACCGGTCAGGAACGGCCCCGGGTTCACCGTCGCCACCTCGATGTTGAATTCCTGCAGCTCGTTGGCCATGGTCTCGGCGATGGCTTCGACGGCATGCTTGGAGGCGGCGTAGATCCCGGTAAACGGATTGACGTTGAGTCCCTCCCGAGACGACACCCATACAATGCGACCCTCACGTCGCTCGACCATCTGCTTGGCGATCCCCTGGGTCAATAGCAGTGGGCCGATAACGTTCACCTCGAACTGTCGGCGGATATTGCCTGCCGGAATGTCGAGGGTCGAGCCACCCTCGCCGACGCCGGCGTTGTTCACCAGGAT
>DASQCE010000423.1:0-4173 GCA_035634855.1 Mycobacterium sp. | reverse complement strand
GGCTCGGGCGTGGGTTTGCCAAGATCGTAGTCCTGCAGGTAACGGTAGCCGTCTTTGTTCAGTAACCAACCACCCTCCGCTCGCGCGGCCTCGGTGATCAAGATTCCGGTGAACGGCAGCCCGGTGGGGTGGTACTGGACGAATTCCATGTCTTTCAGCGGTGCGCCCGCCCTGAAAGCGAGGGCCATTCCGTCCCCGGTCTTGATGTTCGCGTTGGTGGTGAATGGAAACACGCGCCCGCATCCGCCGGTGCACATGATCACCGCGTCGGCAAGGATTGTCTCGATGCGCCCCGTCGCCAGCTCGATCGCCACCACGCCGCGTACCCTGCCGTCGTCGACGAGCAGGGTCGTCACGAACCACTCGTCGTAACGCACGACGTCCGGATATGCGAGCACGCGCTGAAACAGCGTGTGCAGCAAGTGGAATCCGGTCTTGTCGGCGGCAAACCATGTGCGTAGCTTCTTCATTCCGCCGAATGCTCGAACTGCAATGTGCCCGTCCGGTTTACGGCTCCACGGACAACCCCAATGCTCGAGTTGCAACAACTCCCGCGGGGCCTCGGCCACGAAGGCCTCGACAGCGTCTTGGTCGCACAGCCAGTCGCTGCCGGAAACGGTGTCGTATGCGTGTTCCTCGAGACTGTCGTCCTCGCCCGCTACTGCCGCTGCGCCACCCTCTGCCGAGACGGTGTGGCTGCGCATCGGGTACACCTTGGAGACGATTGCCACACTCAGGTGTGGATTCGTTTCGGCTATCGCTATCGCGGCGCGCAGACCAGCGCCACCCCCACCGACTATCACTATGTTGTACGACGCCGTCATCGCGGTGGCTTACACCTCGAAGGCTTCGTGCTCACCACAACGCTCGTCCCTCAACACCTTGCCGTCATGCCTTATCGTCCGGATGCGCACGCATCCGTCGTGGTAAACATGCCGGATCTCACGACATCCACAGGAGTATTTGCGGTCGTCGAAGGACAGGCCATCGTCGTCGCTTTCGACATGGTGATCGCCCTCGTGCATCCGCCCGCAGGGTGCCTTCTGGATAGGGAAATGCGTGGTCGTCGCGGCCATCGTCCCGCCTCCTCGGGTTTCAGGCGAGTGATCTAGATCACAACAGAATATGCCTGGACAAGAGTGCGCGCGAGCAATCGTCGTGACTGGCTTGTCAGGGTTCGGATCCCCCAACCCGCGATGGTCGGCCTCGAACTCGAACGCAAACAGGAATTCCTCGACCAACTGACCCACGACGATCCGGTTGGCCTCGTGTGGTTCGGCGATAACGATGCCTGGATCGGCAAGCGGCTCCGTCAATGACGTATTCAAGCGGCACCTGACGAACTCGACGGCGCCCATGTGGTTCTGTGAGCACAATGCGCAAAAGTTGAAAAATGTGCATCGCGGGTTTCGCACAAGCGAGTCACGGCGACTGCGGCCACATAGCTTGGGCCGCAAGCAAGTTCGCACCGAACTTGTTCATCACAAGAAAGGACAAACTGATGACCATCGCCTCGCCCGCCGCCCGCCCGGCCACGCCGAGAATCGGAATGTTCGGCCCCCGCTGCTACTGGCAGCCGTACGCGCCGCCGCGATCGCGGTCGCACCGTTGGCCGAGGCGGCCTCGACCGCACCGGCATGCATATTCAGCGGTCCCGCGACCATCTGCCAGACGGACGGAAACGCGCAGGTCAGTGGCTCGCCGCCATGGGTCGACTACCAGTCGCAATACCCGTTGTTCGGCTACAACGGGCTCCTGTTCCATCACCGCGCTCGCACGCCTGAAACCAGCAGCGTGGTACAGCTATTCGGCCCCAGAGCGGTGATGATCGCCGTCAAGATCGTCCCGCTCCCGGCAGGGCCGGTGATATCGACACCACCCGCGAGCGCAATTGAGGGTTGCGGTTTCATCCGCCATCGACGTGCGGCGGATCGGTTTATGCTCGGGTCACCGGCCAAGGCGCCGGCGATATCGAGACGACCTATGGCCACCAGCGACCCGCTGCCAACGCAGGCGGATGTGCACGCCGGGGTCCCGGCGGAGTTGGTGGCTGCCGGTTTCGAGAATCCCGAGGAGATCGGCCGAGGCGGGTTCGGCGTCGTGTATCGCTGCAGCCAACCCGAGCTCGATCGGACAGTCGCGGTGAAAGTGCTGACGGCGGATGTCGAGCCCGACAACGTCGAGCGCTTCGTGCGTGAGCAGGTCGCGATGGGCAAGCTGTCCGGGCACCCGCACATCGTCACCATCTTCCAGGTCGGGACCACCGCCACCGGCCGGCCGTACATCGTCATGCAGTACCACCCGCACGGTTCGTTGGAAGCCAAGATCCACGACAACGGGCCGGTCGGGTGGGCCGACGCACTGCACATCGGGGTGAAAGTCGCAGGGGCGTTGGAGACCGCCCACCGCCGCGGGACGGTGCACCGCGATGTCAAGCCGGCGAACATCCTCCTCACCGAGTACGGCGAGCCGGCACTGACCGATTTCGGGATCGCCCGGATTATCGGCGGATTCGAGACCGCTGACGGCGCGGTCATGGGTTCGCCGGCATACACCGCCCCCGAGGTGCTGCTCGGTCAAGCGCCGGATGTGACCTCAGACATCTACAGCCTGGCATCGACGTTGTTCTCCTCCGGCACGGGACACGCAGTATTCGAGCGCCGCAAGGGCGAACAGATGGTCGCCCAGTTTCTCCGGATAACCAAGCACCCGATGCCTAGCCTGCGGGACTCCGGTCTGCCTGCCGACGTCTGCGCGGTGATCGAGCAGGCGATGTCGCGCAACATCGAGGACCGGCCGGCGACCGCGGAGGCTTTCGGGGAGCAGTTGCGCGAGGTGCAGCGGATGCACGGCTTGCCGGTCGACGACATGCCCGTGCCGATCCCGGCGCCGACCATCCGATACAACCCGGCCCGGTCACCCGGTACGCCATCGAGTTCATATCCGGCGCGGACACTGACGCCACCCGCCCCGGCCACCCGGTTCCAGCCACCGGTGTCGACGAAGGCGTTGGTCGAGCGCGCCCGGTTGATCGAAGTCCTGCGCGCCGGACACACCAAGAAACTCACCGTGATTCACGGCCCAACCGGCTTCGGGAAGAGCACGCTTGCCGCCCAGTGGGCGAAACTGCTGACCGCCGAAGGCGTCGCCGTCGCTTGGCTGACCGTCGACCACGACGACAACAACGTTGTGTGGTTTCTGTCCCATCTGATCGAGGCCATCCGTGCGGTGACGCCCGCGCTGGCTACCGAGCTCGGCGAAGTGCTGGAGGAGCACGACGACGAGGCCGAGCGGTACGTCCTGACTTCGTTGATCAACGAGATCCACGAGACGGGCACGCGCATGACGGTGGTGATCGACGACTGGCAGCGCGTCACCGACCCCGCGACCATCGGCGCGCTGCTGTATCTACTCGTCTACGCCTCCGACGACTTGAACGTGGTGGTGACCAGCCGGAGCCAGAGCGGTCTGCCGTTGAGCCGGATGCGGATGCAGGATGAACTCCTTGAAATCGACGCCACCGCATTGCGTTTCGACGTGACCGAATCGAAGAACTTCCTGGTCGACCTGAGTGGGCTGGACCTGGACCACAACGACGTCGAGGAGCTCACTGCCAAGACGGACGGCTGGGTGGCCGCGCTGCAGCTGGCGTCGCTGTCGCTGCGCGGCCGCGACGATCCCGTCCGGCTGATCGGCACGATGACCGGGCGCCACCACGCAATCAGTGAGTTCCTCGCCGAGAACGTGCTCGACACCCTGGAACCGTCGATGCTCGACTTCTTGCTGGCCACCTCGATCACCGAGCGGATCTGTGGGGACCTGGCATCGGCGTTGTCGGGCGTGCCGGACGGGCAGGCGATGCTCGAGCAGGTCGAGGAGCGTGACCTGTTCCTGCGCCGGATCGACGAGCAGTGGTTCCGCTATTGCCAGTTGTTCCGGGATTTCCTGCGGCACCGGCTGGGGCGTGACCAGCCCGCGCGGGTCGCCGAGCTGCACCGCATCGCCTTGACGTGGTTCGCCGAGCACCGGATGGTCAGTGAAGCGGTGGATCACGCGCTGGCCGCCGATGATGAGAAGCGGGCGGTGTCGCTCGTTGAGAACGATGGCATCGACCTGGTGGCGAACTCACAGATGGCGACGCTGATCGGGTTGGTGGGCAAGCTCCCAGCGGCG